>JASLGV010000531.1 GCA_030149995.1 Pedobacter sp. | reverse complement strand
ATTTGCATACCTGAACCAGCCATTTGTGTTTGTAAAAAGCCTTGAGGGTCTTTTTGGTAAGCATCTTTTAGTCTGTCAAAATCTTTTTTCGATGTCTTAACGGCGTCATCTGGTAGTTGTATCTCTTTTGCATTGGCGATGTTTTTATCCAAACCAATGGTTCTAACCATTACACCATTAATAGAAGCAGAAGGAGCGTCTGCTGATTGGGGGTTGTTGTCAGCCGAGATTTCTTCTATTCCGGCAAAGGCAAAATGAACATCCTTGCGGTCATCATATGCATCTACAATTAAACCTGGCAAGCCATTTAATTTCCATGGTCCGGCCTGAAATGGTAAATCTGCCGCAAACCAGGCGATCCAGTTTCTACCTTTATAGCGGGCCGTTGCTTTTTGGCAGGAGATGCCCGAGAAACTCATGGTATCGGCAGAAATTTTCCAGTCTATTTTATCTATCGGCGATTCTATAAAATAATTATTTATGAGACGTTCTTTGGTGTAAAATATTTTTTGACCAGGAAAATAATAATATTCGGTTGATGTTACATTGCGTATACTGGTGCCGTTGGCGGTAAATTTAATACTGGTTGGATTTGCCGCCTGGTCTTTTATTTGCTCCTGGATAGATTGTCGAAGGGCTTGATCGCGCAGTATTTTTGAATAGCTGGTAAAGATGGAAGATTTTTTTCCCAGGATGAGCAGCATTTCTTCTTTATTCGGGTTCTTCCGGTCTGTAGTATCTTGAACATGGGTAAGGGTGTATTTTACATGTACGAGCACCTTGTCTGGTGTTTGTGCTTTGCTGCCAAGGGCTGTAAGCAATACTAAAGTGATGATGTTTAGGATTTTCATAATTGGTTGTTATTTATTTATCGTAAAACTACGAAACTATCGTAATACTACGAAAATAATTTAACAATTTTTAACGGTTAAAAATTTTGCACATATTTTAAGGAAGCAGGAGGTGACAGGTTTAATCAAAAGAAATAGACCTTGATCTTTAGTTTTTTCTAAATCCAGTTGGTAAGCAACATTAATGAAAAGTAGTTTTTAGCCTCACTTTAAGCCTTTTAGAAGTAGTTTTTTAATTTTTTTTAACATGCAGGAAATATTTCTTCTATCTATTTGTGTGTTAATGGTAATTGTTCTATATTTGCACCTCATTAAATAAAAAATTAAAAACAAATAATTAAACAATGTACGCAATAGTAAATATAGCAGGCCAGCAATTTAAAGTTGCTAAAGACCAGCACCTTTTTGTACACAGATTGCAAGGAGATGAAGGCGCTAGTATTGAATTTGATAACGTATTGTTGGTTGATAACGGTGGTAAAATTACTGTAGGTGCTCCTGCAGTTAAAGGTGCTAAAGTTTCAGCTAAGATCGTATCTCATTTAAAAGGTGATAAAGTAATCGTTTTCCACAAAAAACGTAGAAAAGGTTACAAAAAGAAAAATGGTCACCGCCAGTTTTTCACTAAGATTCAGATTTCTGACATCACTCTATAATTAAATTGTTAACCGAATCATTCTCAGTTTTTTGAGAGTGAGAAAAATATAAAATCATGGCACACAAAAAAGGAGCCGGTAGTTCGAAGAACGGACGTGAATCGCATAGTAAGCGTTTAGGTATTAAAATTTTCGGTGGTCAGGAAGCGATTGCAGGAAATATTTTAGTACGTCAGCGTGGTACCAAACACCATCCTGATAAAAATGTTGGTTTAGGTAAAGATCATACTTTATTTGCTTTAATCGACGGTACAGTAGTTTTCAAAAAGAAAGCTGATAACAAATCTTATGTTTCAGTTTTACCAGCGGTAGCAACTGAAGTAGTAACAGAGAAAGTAGCTAAAGCACCAGCTGCTAAAAAAGCAACTAAATCTGTAGAAAAAGAAGAAAAAGCACTTGCAAAAAAAGCAGCAGCTAAAAAAGAAGTATCTGAAGAAGCTGCTTCTGCAGAATAATCTGAAAAACTTAAATACAGAAAGCCGTTCCTAACAGAACGGCTTTTTTTATGCAATTTATTTAACGTTTTTTGGCATACTTTCAGATGGTGCCATCTAAAGAACCCTCCTGCGTGGCTGGTTTGATGATCCCGGAACTTGCAATCAAAATTTGCATAAACCTTTCTACGGCTTAAAGCAATTTGTTCTGAAAAGCATATCTATCTTATATTTTAACAAAGTTAAACTCTGTTAAAAAAGCAATTTTTCGGTACAAATCATTCTATATTGCCCATCATTTCTAAAAATATATAAAATGAATTTTAAACTATGGGGCGGGCTTTTATTGGCGCTGCTAATCGGTTCTGGTTTGAAAGCACAGGAAATCGAAAATAACGACAGAATGGTTAAAGCTTTTAAAGCAGATGGTTTTTCCAACGAGTGGAATGAACCTTTAAATCAATACAACACGGATACAAAGCTTGCCTTTGGATTGGCCAATGATGATAAAAACTTATATATCATTATAGAATCGCTTGATCCTCAAACAACTTTCAGGATATTGAAAGAGGGGATAACGCTTAATATCAACACCGAAGGAAAAAAGAAAAAAGGGGCTACCCTGATTTTTCCATTAATCGAGAAAGTTGCACAAACAGAAGAAAATAAGGCTACCCAGCCTGAACATGAAAACAGGGGCAATGGCGATGAACACGATTTTTCAAATATGACTAAAGGCATTAAAATCTCCGGTTTTAAAAACATAAATGACGGGGATTTACCTTTAGATAATTCTTATGGCATTGAAGCGGGAATGAATGTGAAACCCAACCGTGATTTAATTTATTAGCTGCGTATTCCGCTGTCTGTACTTCAACTGGATGTAAATATGAAAAAACCAATTGCTTACAACATTAAAATTAACGCAAGCGATAAGCGCCCGAAAAAAGCCGATATGGCAGGTGGTGGAGAGGGCCAGGGTAGAAGAGGCGGTGGTGGTATGGGGGGGATGGGTGGCGGTCGCTCTGGCGGCGGCGGCGGTGGAAAAATGGGCGGCGGCGGCATGGGTGGCGGTCGTGGTGGTCAGCGTTCGCCTGAGGGCGGTGGTTCTGAAAGCAAACCGTCAGACTTCTGGATCAGGTTTAAGCTGGCCACATCGTAATTAATTTTATTAAAAGATTGTCTATTCCTTCAAGCAAAAAGGGCGGTATTTCATCTGAGATATCCGCCCTTGTTATTTTATTGATAAAAATATCTCTAATATTCCCTGGCCATCAATTGGGTGGTTAAGGTAAGCAAATTCGATTTTGCACGCTCAGGTACATCAATCTGTCCGAAAATATTTAAGGCTTTATTCAGGTAATTTTCCATGGTTTCTTTGGCAATTTGCTGAATGTTCAGTACATCATAAATATCTTTGATGGCTTCTACCTTTTCTACCGCATCGAAATTTTTTCTTTCAACCCAATTTTGAAGTTCCAGTTTTTTATCATCTGTTGCAAGTTCAAAAGCTTTTAGCAAAAGAAAGGTTTTCTTATTGGCAATAATATCGCCACCTACCTGTTTGCCAAATTTATCCGGATCGGCATAAACATCTAAAATATCGTCGTGCAACTGGAAGGCAATTCCAATATTTTCCCCAAACTGGTGGATTAAATCGGCGTCTTTTTGACTGGCTTTGCCTATAATGGCACCTAACTTTAAGGCACCGCCCAATAAAACAGCTGTTTTCAGGCGAATCATGTTGATGTATTCCTCGATACTTACATCATCACGCTGTTCAAATTCCATGTCGAGCTGCTGACCCTCACACACGCCCTGAGCGGTCGCATTAAATGTATCGAGTACATCTTTTAAGAAGATCGGATTTACCCTTGAAAGGTTTTTATTGGCCTCCACCATCATCACATCGCCGCTCAAAATGGCTGTATTGGTGCTCCATTTTTCGTGTACCGTTGCTTTACCACGGCGTAAAGGCGCGTTATCCATTATATCATCGTGCACCAGGGTAAAATTATGAAATACCTCTATTGCCAGGGCTGCATGAATGGCCTCATGAGCATCTGTACCGAAAAGTTCTGAAGCCATTAAAACCAACAGCGGACGTACTCTTTTACCGCCGAGGTTGATGATGTATTTTATGGGTTCATATAGCTGCTTGGGCTGATCAGGGAACGTTAAATTCTGTATGGCTGTTTCTAAAATTTGTTGTAATTCTGTCGTTTTGTGCATTTTATTTCTTTGCTTTTGGCGCTTCTTCCAGGATTTTTATTGCTTCTTCTTCTTTTAGAGTACGTTTTATGGTTTGATTATCTTTCCAAAACTGAGGATTATAAGTAATTCCTGTAGCCGTTTCAACATCATTTGTTTTTCGTTGTATATCTTTTAAGTCTTTATTATAGCGATCATTATAATCAATGGCATAAAGGGTATTGTAGAGCTCTGTCGTTTTGGCTCCAATACCTAAAACAGTCATTTTGCTTTTTAAAACCAGGGTGCAGAAATCTAAGATACTTTTTCCCTGTTTATTTACATTGTATTGAGCAGTAAGGCCAATCTCTTTAAGTTTGAGACCCATCAGGCCTTTACTATTTAAACTGAAGTTCTTTAAAGTACCATCAATTTTGAGTACATCGTACGTTTCTGTATCGATGTAGTAATCGCCTTCAAAATAAGGTTTTTCTGTTTTTATTTTGATCGTACAGCTAACAACGGCAATTTCCTGGTCTCCGGCTTTATAAGTATTCTTGATTTTATAGATATAAACAGAGTCCATTTTAGGTGATAATGGTTTGGCATAAACGCTGTTAGACATAAAACCCGACAGCAAGAAGGTTGCAAAACTAAGGTTGGTATAAGAAATGTGATTATCTTTTTTTAAATACCTGCTTTCTGTTGGATTCCATTTTAGCAAACCATAGGTTCTCCAATCGGCATCGGAATATATTTCGTTTAAAGAGGCAGGTTGTTCGTTTTCATAAGCCACCTGTCTGAGGAAAGCCCTTGCATATTGTGGCTCATCCTGGTAATGTTTTGCCTTTTCATAAACATTTTTCATCAATGAAGGGGCATAACTGCCAACCACTACTTCGTTTAAGTTTAAGCTTACAGGGTTTAAGCTAACATCAATATCCTGCTCCTTAACCAGCTTTATTTTTTTTGGTTCATAGCTAATGTGTGATATGATTATATCAGCAGGTAGCGTAGCTATTTTAAGCTCAAATTCACCATTTTCGTTGGTAATGGTTTTGTGTGCAGCATCTGCAAAAACCGTTGCAAAAGCAATTCCCGTATGATTGGATGCATCTTTAATTCTACCCTTTATGGTTTGTGCCAGGCTCAAAAGAGGTAACAGGCTAAATGTTGTAAAAAAAATAAACAGATATTTTTTCTTCATTGTTTAATCCTGTATAAGCGTGAAATCAATCTGACGTTTAGAAAGATCTACTTTTTTAACCCGTATCATCACTTCATCACCCAATTGATATTTTTTCTTTTTACGTTGTCCTACAATGCAATAGTTCTTTTCGTCGAGCACATAAAAATCATCCGAAATATCGCGTAAACGGATCATGCCTTCACATTTGTTTTCTTCAATTTCTACATACATACCCCATTCGGTAACGCCCGAAATGATACCTTTATATACGGTTCCGATGTTGTTTTCAAGGTATTCTGCCTGTTTATATTTAACTGAAGCTCTTTCCGCTTCCGCTGCGCGCTTTTCCATGGCAGAGGAATGTACACTGGCAACTTCATAAAATTCGGCATCAGCCGATTTACCATTTTCCAGGTAATTTTGAAGCAGGCGATGCACCATTACATCGGGATAACGGCGTATAGGCGAAGTGAAATGCGTGTAGTAATCAAAAGCCAGTCCATAGTGGCTGGTTTTTTTAGTGGTATAAATTGCCTTCGCCATGGATCTGATGGCCAGAGACGTTAGAATGTTCTGTTCTTTTTTGCCTTCTACATCTGTCATCAGATAATTTAATGACCGGGCAATTTCCTTATCAGATTTTGTATTGATTTTATAGCCAAAGCGGGAAGCAAACTGTGCAAAGGTATTGAGGGTTTCCATATTCGGCGAATCGTGTACCCGGTATACAAAAGTTAATTTATTCGGGCCATTTACTTTTTTAGCAATGAATTCGGCTACTTTCCTATTGGCCAGTAACATGTAATCTTCAATCAGTTTATGGGCATCTTTACGCTCTTTTACATAAACGCCAATAGGCTTGCCGTTTTCGTCCAGTTTAAACTTAACCTCAGCGCTTTCAAAACTGATGGCACCATTTTTAAACTTCCGGTCGCGTAAGATATAGGCAAGTTCATTTAATTTCAGGATTTCTGCTGCATAATCTCCGGTTTTTTGCTCAATAACTTCCTGTGCTTCCTCATACGTAAATCTTCTGTCTGAGTGGATAACCGTTTTGCCATACCATTCTGATTGGATATTGGCCTGATCGTCTAATTCAAATACGGCAGCAAAGCAAAGTTTGTCTTCGTGCGGGCGTAAAGAACAAACGCCATTGCTCAGGCGTTCGGGCAGCATCGGAATTACGCGGTCTACCAGGTAAACGGAAGTCGCACGACTGTATGCTTCTTTGTCTAATTCGCTGCCCTGAACTACATAGTGAGAAACATCGGCAATGTGTATTCCAATCTCATGGTGCCCGTTTGGAAGTTTCTGGTAGGAAATGGCATCATCAAAATCCTTGGCATCTGCCGGATCAATGGTAAAGGTTAATATGTTTCTGAAATCTCTTCTTTTGGTAATTTCACTGGCTGGTATTTCTTCAGGAATGGCATTGGCTTCTTTTTCAACCTGTGGCGGAAAAGAAAGGGGAAATCCGTATTGAGCCAGTATGGCATTCATCTCGGTATTGTTTTCACCCTGGTCTCCAAGTACATGTTTAACTACGCCAATCGGGTTTTTTGCCCCTTCGGGCCAATCGGTTAAGGAAACCAGCACCCGCTGTGCATTTTTAGCTCCAAGTGTATCTGCCAATGGAACAAAAATATCGTGCATCATTTTTTTATCATCCGCAATAACAAAAGCAAAGCGGTCTGAAATTTTGATTACACCTGTAAAGTCTGATTTGGCTCTTTTGAGAATTTCAACAACTTCCCCGTCATTTTTACGCCCATTTTTTTTTGCAAAAACATATACCTTAACGGTATCGCCGTGTAGGGCATTTTTTAATTTTCTGGGCGCAATAAAAACGTCTTTTTCAAACTCATCATCTGGTACAATATAGGCCGAACCATCGGCTGTCATATCTACCTTTCCAATAATGAAATTTTTAAGTTCTTTGAGTCTGTATTTACCTTTTTCGGGTTCTAAAAAAGTACCGTTTATTTTTCCTTCTTTTAATATTTCGAGTATGGTATCTCTTGAGTCTGTATCATTCAGGTTTAATTTGGCCGAAACCTGCTTGTAGTTTAACAACTGATTACCGTTTTTTTCAAACACATCACTAACCAGTTGATTCAAAACGGATTTAATATTTGCTGATTTTTTCTTTGCCATATCTTGTACTGGATTTACCGAAGATACAGAAAAGATGGAGAATAGGGTGTTTTAAGGCAGAAAAATTGCTTCCGAATGAACTAAAAACCGATGTTCGGCGGGCCGGGTATGGCATCGATTAGCTTTTGGGTATAGGCTGCTTTTGGTGCATTAAAAATTTGTTCGGGATAACCTTCTTCTTCGATTTTACCTTTTCGCATCACCAGGATCCGGTCTGAAATGTGTTTCACCACCGCCAGATCGTGCGAAATAAAAATATAAGTTAAGCCAAATTCGGCCTGTAAATCCCGGATCAGGTTTAAAACCTGTGCCTGCACCGAAACATCGAGTGCCGAAACAGATTCATCACAAATGATAAATTCGGGTTCCAGTGCCAGTGCGCGGGCAATTACCACACGTTGCCGCTGCCCGCCGCTAAATTCGTGCGGATAGCGGTTATAATGACTCTCTTTTAATCCTACTTTATCCAGTAATTCCAGCACTTTTGCTTTTCTGCCGGCATCGTTTTTATACAATTTATGTACCTGCATTGGCTCTAAAATGGCCTGCCCAATGGTGAGTCGGGGGTTTAACGATGCATAAGGATCCTGAAAAACAATCTGAATGCTTTTTCTCAATTTTCGAAGTGCTGTTTTAGAGATGGAAGTAATGTCTTCACCTTTAAAAAAGAGGTGTCCCGAGCTGGGTTCAATCAGTCGTAAGATGGTTCTTCCGAGGGTGGTTTTGCCACATCCCGATTCGCCTACAAGTCCCAGTATTTCGCCGGGAAAAACATTAAATGTTATTTTGTCTACGGCTTTTACATAATCTTTAGCTTTGCCAAAAATTCCCTTTTTAATGGGATACCAGGTGCAAAGTTCCTTTACTTCGATAAGTGGCAGCTGGGCATATAATCTGGCTCTTCTGGCTTCAATATCGGCTGTTGTTACTTCGTTTGAGGCGCTTAGCAAGGCAGATATTTTATCCGTATTTTCTGCCAGAAAATCGGCCACAACCGGTAGCTTTTTTAGCTGTTTGCCAGGAACAGGCCTACAGGCAAGCAGTCCTTGTGTATAAGGATGCTGGGGATTGGAAAAAATCGATTTGGTGGTTCCCTGTTCCACAATTTCGCCTTTGTACATAACCACAATCTCATCGGCAATTTCATTCACTACGCCTAAATCGTGTGAAATAAAAATCATGGCCATCTGACGCTCATTTTTAAGCTTGAGAAGCAGTTCCAAAATGGTTTTCTGTACCGTTACGTCAAGGGCAGTAGTAGGTTCGTCGGCAATAAGCAATTCGGGGTTACAGCTCAGCGCCATGGCAATCATAACCCGCTGTTTCTGGCCACCCGAAAGCTGATGCGGGTAGCTGTCGAACATTTGGGACGGGCGTGGCAGTTGTACTTCTTCAAACAATGCAATGGTTTGCTGTTTTGCTGCTTTACTGTTTACTTTCTGATGGAGTATAATGGCTTCTGCAACTTGTTGCCCGCAGGTAAGTACCGGATTTAAGGAGGTCATTGGTTCCTGGAAAATCATGGAAATCCGGTTTCCCCTGTATTGCCTGATCTGTTCGGTATTCAGATCCAGCAAACTTACCTGGTTAAAGTTGATGTGACCGGTGGTTTTGGCATTGCGCTCATCGAGCAGGCGCATAATGGAAAAGGAGGTAACCGATTTACCGGAACCTGATTCGCCCACAATACCCAGAACAGTGCCTGTTTTTACCTCCAGGTTAATATCTTTAACGGCACTTAACCAGGTTTTTTCTTCCTGGTTAAAGAAATCAATGTTTAAATTTTCTACTTGCAGCATCAGGATACAATGGTAATGTTTTCTGCCGGAATTATTTCCATTCCTTTAAATTTTAAAAGAACCTGGGCAGTGGTAATTACATCTTTCTGGCAATAGGTAACAATGCGGGGCAGATCGTGCTCATCGTAATAAACGGTGCGTACCTGACTGCCGTTAATATCATCTTTAGGGGTTTGGATGCCAAAGATGGTGGCCAGTAAGTTGAGAGATGTGTAGTGTTTATGATCGCCGAATTTCCAGAGTTCCATGGTATCGATGTGGTTAATCTCCCAGGGTTTTTTGCCACTTATCTGTAACAAAGGCGGAATGGGCAGTCCTTTAATCAGCATTCTTCTGCATAGAAAAGGGAAATCAAATTCCCGGCCATTGTGTGCGCAAAGGATAAGCGATTTAACCTGTTTGTTCAGTAGTCCGGTAAATTCCTGCAAAAGTAAAAACTCATCGTGACCAGAAATCGACTTAATTCTTAAGGCTGTTTCTTTCTGCTGAAAGTTAAAAATACCCATACTGATGCAGATTACTTTTCCAAACTCGGCCAGAATGCCGGCGCGTTCATAGAAATCTTCTGGTGTTTGATCTGGTTTTCGCTGATATTGTGTTTTTTGTTCCCAGAGATGCTGAAGGGCAGGAGAAAGCTCTTTAAAAGAAGCAAACTCCGGAACGGTTTCAATATCAATAACCATTACCTGATTCAGATCTACAGCTTTTAACATAAAACAAGGTAAGTATTTTTTAGAATACTTAAAAGCGGTTTGCCCGGATCCTTAATGGGGCAGACTGACTAAAACAATGTTGGGGAGGTGCTGGGTCTGTTGGGTGTTTTAAGCGATAAACCGGTTGCCTTATTTAATTTTTCTATAAAATAAGCCGATAAAAGCGGCGATTCTTTTTCGATGTTCTGGTGGACAAAGAAATAAAGTTTTTGCAATCCTTCTGCTTTCCATTTAACAATACGCTCTACCCATTCGTCCAGTCTGCTGTAATCACTTTCGTGATTGGCACCCACATAACGTATAAATGCCACTGGTGTGGTTAAATCCATATGTAACATATCTCTTCTTCCGGCGGTATCTACAATGATGTTGGTGATCTGATTTTTTTTAAGGAGCTGATGTAATTTTTGAGCAACCTGCTCATTGGAAAACCATTCTTCATTACGCACCTCTACACCCAATGGAATTACCTTTGGGAATTCTTCTATTACTTTTTCCAGGCGATCGAAATCTTTTGGCTTAAAGTTGTCGTGTAGCTGCAGAAATGCCATCCCAAGGTGATCTTCAAAATTACTTACGGCATCGCAAAAGAGTGCCACAGGTTCCTGTACATTAATAAGCCGTTTGAAATGGCTGATGGTATTGGTTAATTTCGGGAAAAATTTAAATCCGGCAGGTGTTTTTTCGCGCCAGGTTATCACCTGTTCGCGGTCTGGCATGCCGTAAAAGGTTGCGTTTAATTCAATGGAATTAAACTGCGTAGCATAATACGTCAGTTCATCTTTGGTTCCTTTCGGATAAAAGCCTTTCAGGTCTGCCTTGTTCCATTTGGCACAGCCAACATAAGCTTCAAAAGTTTCTTTTTGTTTGGAAGCTGCCTGCAAAGTAGCAGCTGTTTCAGCAGCATCGTGCGGTAAACTAAACTGTATAATACTCGGATCACTTACTTTACCAAATTGCATGTCTGAAAAAAGCTAAATAAACAAATAAGATAATTAGATTTTAAAGGTAGAAACGATTTTATAAAAACCAGCTTATTTGATTGGAATTTTTAATTTTTTTAGTCCGC
>JASLGV010000525.1 GCA_030149995.1 Pedobacter sp. | reverse complement strand
AAGGTAGCCAGCTGAGCGGCCAAAGACATGGCTGTAAAATTCCATAATTTATCCATCCACTGGTTTTTAAGGCTGATCATTTTATAAATGTTCGGTTGCAGACTAATGAGCCCCAATACTGCGAGGTACGATAATTGAAATCCAACATCTAAAAGCAGATAAGGATCGTAAACCAGTTGAAAAAAGGCGGCAAATGCTAAAATATTATAGGCATCGGCATTTTTGTAAAAGGTTTTGGATGCGATGTAAATGGTAATCATAATGGCCGAGCGTAAAACAGAAGGAGAGAAGCCCGTAATGAGGGCATAACCCCAGATGGATAAACAGATTAAAATGAGTTTGATGATTTTAAGTGCCGGCCGGCGGTTTAAAAACTTAAACAATAAATCGAGCACGACATAAATAATGGCTACATGTGCGCCCGAAACCGAAAGCGCGTGGATGGTTCCTGTTTTGGAATAAGCCGAGAGGGTTTCGGCACTTAAATCTGCCCGGTAACCTAAAATCAGGGTGCTGGCCACAGAGAAAGCTTCGTTGTCTTTAATAAATTCCCTGTATTTGGTTATTTGCTGCGTCCGGAGAGATTTTGCAAATTTAATCAGGGAATTCCCATTTTCATGCGCTGTAATAAGCAGGTTGCTTTCCTTTATAAAAGCCTGGTGATAAATTCCCTGATTGGCCAGCCAGTTTTTGAAGTCAAATTCGCCCGGATTGTATGGCGGTTCTATTTCTATGTATTTGGCAGAAACCATCAACACTTTTCCATAAGTTAACGACTGAACACTGATTTTTTCGTGTTTTAGCAGCAATAATAATTGTCCAGATAAAGGCGTGGCATAACCATTGCTATCATAGCCAGACATTACTGCTACTTTAAAACGAACCATTCCTTTAGAAAACTGTGGTTCGTCGTTTACCCAAACTTTTAATAAAGGATAAGGTTTATGACCAAAATAACCCGGTTTTAGTTGCTCGTTGTTTAAAAGAGAAAGTTCGGCTCCTCCTGTAAAAAACAGTAAGCTAAACAAAAGACCATTTAATGCGGTAAACCGGTAGAATTTACTTCGCCTGTAGGTAAGGTTCAGGTAGCAGAGTACAATTAAAAGAGCGATAAAAAGAATTCCGAAGATAATTAGATATGTAAAGTTATTTATCTGGAGAAATAGATAAATCCCTGCAATGAAGGGAGCAATTATGCGAACAAAGACACCGGTATGCATAGCCTAAAATTGAAATCTGCATTGAAGTTTGAGTTCAGACTTCTTATTCCCGTTTATTTCATCCAGATAAGTCCCAACAGTTTTGGCATCTTTATAAATGGATAAGCTATATTTTGTCCAGATATGTATTTTTTTGTTTAGGGAATATCTGAGGTTTAAGTAAGTGCGCATGCCCTGGCCATTATAAATTCCGAAGCCGGCGCCATATAATACATCATCTTCATATGCATAAATTCTACTGTTGTAACTGGGTGTATTAAAATAGGCAAGCCGAATGTTGCTTCTCAGTTTTGAAAATGAAGGTGCATAATCAACATCCTGATAAATTAGATAGCCAATTTCGCTGTTTCCGGTACCTTTTTTATACTGACTAAATTCTGCACGGTTCTGAAAACTGAACTTCTTTACCGGTTTCCAGCTTATATCCAGACGATAATATTCCCTTTTGGTGTTGTCTAAAAAATTAATGGGAACAACCAGGTCTGTGTTTTGCTGCTTGTTAACAGTTTTAAACCTGATCAAGATCTTTAATAACTTAGTTGGAGTGTACACGCCCTGACCAACAACATCATAACCACTTGAAGGCGCATCAACGCGGTATTTTAACCAGGGGAAAGAATAAAAGTCTGTATAAAAATTAAAAGCCCATCGTTTATCCGGTATAAAACTAAGGCTGCTAAAAAGTCCTTTCTCATTTTGCGGACTACTGGAATCTGAAAGAGCATTGCTGAAGAAATTATGGTAATTTTTTCCATAATTTCGATAACTGATGGTAGAAGAAAGCTCTGGCGATAGACTGATTAAAGCACCATTTAAATGGGCTGTTCCGTTATGCAGGCCACTGGCAAATTCACCAAATAAATAAATGTTCTTAAAGGTGTAATTGTAATGGATGCCTGCATTGTTAAAGGAGCTGCCCGTAAAACTGTAAAAATCGTATGGCTGTTTCTGTGTAATGAACGCATGACTGAACCGGGTTTGATGCAGGATCAATCCAATGTTATACGTCTGATTATTAAGTTGTGTAATCAGTCCATAATGAAATTGTTTTAAACTATTATGGTTTTTAATTTCAGAAGGTGTTCGGTGCAGGCCGCTTTGATTAATGGTTTTCTGCACCAGCTCATCTGCTTCGTTAAGCTCCTGACTTGCATCCAGCTTTCTATACGATACAAAGGAAGTAATTTCTACATTTTTGGAAACCTGCATGGTTGTTGCAAAACCTCTTAAAAAGGAATATTCGTTACTTGAAGTATAAGGTTTTAGTCCAACATCCTTTTTAACGATGCTGGTTATGTCGGTGCTTTTACCGGGGGCAAAGCCAGTCCACAGATTAAGCCCTTGTCCATATTGAAGTGCATAATCGCCTATAACAATGCGTTTAAAAAACTTTAAATCGTTCACAGCTATACTGGCCGAAACAAAATCAAAAGGTTTGCCGATCAGCTTTTCGCCGGCATCTTTATCCAGGGTAACTGCTGCACTGATGGCTTTACCATATTGGTAGCGATAACGCATCTGAATTTTTTCGGGTGTACCCAGGTAACGGCTGCCTGGTAAATCTCTAAAACCCTTTTGTTTTTCCAGTATTCTGGCGACCCGCAGGATGATGTCGTGTGTGCCTGTTCCCCACAGCTGCTTTAAACTAAAGTTTTCATATTCAGTGGGAGAATTTAAGCTTACAAAAGGAAGCAGGTTTTGAATGCTCTGGGCATCAAAGCCATTTATTGACTGAAGTTCGAGTAAATCAATTAGCAAACCATGTTCTTTTGTATGAAGAAAGAAATTGTTGATTTGGAGGGGAGATAGGAAAATGAAACTTTTGAGGTCTGCAGGGGTTGCCTTGTTTAGATTTAGAGGGTGTTTTCTGAATTTATAAAGCGTTTCCATCAATTCTGAAAAGTCAAAATCTTCTGCCAGGCTTTCGGCAACATTTTCAATAATTTCCTGTACAAGCTTTTCTTCCGCCTGTTGCGCATATACAGGGCTGAGGAATAATAAAAAAGGTGCGAGGAGATAAGGTTTAAAATGCATAGCTAATTCCGATTTGAGGTGTATAACCCAGACTATTGTGGTAAGTTGCAGCCATATCAAACTGGACTTGCTTAAGCTGAATTCCAAGACCGGCGTATTGCATAGCCGGTTTGAAACTGCAACCCGCACGCAGGTTTAGGAACTCTGGTACCAGCTGGTAATCGATACCTGTTTTAACATCAATAGATTGTTCATATATTTTTGATATGGTTAAGGCAATTAATACTTTATCAATTGGTTTGTAGGATAAGCCGGTATGCAGAGAAGAAGCAATTTTAAGGTTTTGCTGGCTGTTAAACGATTGGCCTGAAAGGTTCATTGTGTAAAATCCCAGGGAGAATAGTGGAGATGGTGTATAGAGCAGACCTGCATCAACAGAGAAGGTATTACTACTTCCGTAAGATGAAATCTGAAGCTGGTGCAGATTGGTGTTTAAAGCCAATGCCAGTTGCGGGCTCAGTTTTTTAGCATAGGCAAAACCAATTTTTACATCATTGTAAGCCGCAAAACCATATCGCTGAAAGGAAATGCCTAAAAAATTATTTTGATATGGGAATACGAATCCAGCCGATTGCGTACTGATTTCTGTATCTACAAGGTGCTGAACATAGCTGGTAGCAATGGTTGGAGATTTTATACCTGTAATACAAGCCGCATTGGCCTGTAGAGACCATACATCAGTAAGGGCAGCCGCATTGTTGCCCATAGCAGTTAACCTCGGGCCCAGATTGTTCTGGGCATAAAGTTCAAAATAAGAAACAGAGAGAAAGAGAGCGCACCATATTTTCATAAAAAGGTTATTTTTAACCAGTTAAAAAAATAGGGTGATTGAGTTTGGTTACTCGAATATAGAAAAAATTACCGGTAGATTAAAGCTCCTGAGTCAAATTCACGAGAAAGTTTTTAAGCTTTTCCAGTGAATCGATAATCTTCTGATTTTCTTTTACATCAGACTTGTTGTTTTTAAGATATTCTTTAGCACCTTTCAGGGTAAATCCTTTTTCATCTACCAGGTTAAATATGATCTTCAGGTTTTCAATATCTTCAGGAGTAAAAAGGCGGTTTCCTTTCTTGTTTTTTTTGGGTTGAAGAATATCAAATTCTTTTTCGTAAAAACGGATTTGGGAGGCATTTACATTAAACATTTCAGTCACTTCGCCCATGGTATAATACATTTTATTAATCTCTCTTTCTTTATACGGCATAACTTGTTGCTGATTATGAATGTTTTACATCAATTATTTAAAGTGTTCAAATGTAGTTCGATTTTTCCTGATTAACGCAATAAAATTTTAATTTTGTTGCTCAATATTATACTTAATGACAGCAAAAGAGATTAGACAGGCATTCTTAACGTTTTTCCAGCAGAAACAGCATCAAATTGTTCCATCCGCACCAATTGTGGTTAAAAATGATCCGACGCTCATGTTTACCAATGCAGGGATGAATCAGTTTAAAGATTTATTCCTGGGCGAGGCAAGTATAAAATATACGCGCGTAGCCGATACACAACGTTGTTTACGGGTTTCAGGAAAACACAACGACCTGGAAGAGGTGGGCATCGATACGTATCACCACACCATGTTTGAAATGCTGGGCAACTGGAGTTTTGGCGATTACTTTAAAAAAGAAGCCATTGCCTGGAGTTGGGAGCTGCTCACAGAAGTATATAAAATCCCTAAAGATAAGCTCTATGTAACGTATTTTGAGGGCGATGCGCAGGAAGGGCTTGAAAAAGACCAGGAAGCATACGACATCTGGAAACAGTATGTTGATGAGCGCCATATATTACCGGGAAATAAAAAAGACAACTTTTGGGAAATGGGCGATACGGGGCCTTGCGGACCTTGCTCAGAAATTCATGTCGATTGCCGTACAGATGAAGAAAAGGCAGCTGTTGATGGTGCAAGTCTTGTGAATGCCGATCACCCGCAGGTTATTGAAATCTGGAACAATGTATTTATGCAGTTTAACCGTTTAAAAGATGGTAAACTACAAAACTTACCTGCAAAACATGTAGATACCGGTATGGGTTTCGAACGTTTGGTGCGCGTATTGCAGGAAAAAACGTCTAACTACGATACCGATGTTTTCCAACCGCTCATCCAGTTTATTGCAAAGCAATCGGGCGTTGCATATGGTGCAGAAGAGAAAACAGATATCGCCATGCGGGTAATGGCCGATCACATCCGTGCCATCTCATTTGTAATTGCCGATGGGCAGTTGCCTTCAAACAATAAAGCCGGTTATGTAATCAGAAGGATTTTAAGAAGGGCTGTTCGTTACGCCTATACCTTCTTAAACTTTAAAGAACCTTTCTTAAATCAGCTGGTACCCTTGCTGGCCGACCAGTTTAAAGGTGTATTTGATGAGTTGAGCGCCCAGCAGGATTTTGTACAAAAAGTGGTATTGGAAGAAGAAGTTGCATTTTTACGTACTTTATCTACCGGTTTACAGCGATTTGAAAAATATCAGCCCGTTAATGAGGTGGTAGAAGGCAACTTTGCATTTGAACTTTCAGATACTTTTGGTTTTCCATTGGATTTAACCGAATTGCTGGCAAAAGAAAAAGGCTGGCGTGTTGACCTGGTTGCATACGAGCAGGCACTTAAAAAACAAAAAGACGATAGCCGCGCAGCAACAGCCATTGATACGGGCGATTGGGTGTTGGTTAATGCAGACGATCAAAGTGAATTTGTCGGTTACGATGATCTTGAAATAGAAACTGAAATCATAAAATACCGTAAGGTAAAAGCCAAAGGAAAGGAACAATACCAGATTGTATTGCGTCAAACACCTTTCTATGCCGAAAGCGGTGGTCAGGTAGGAGATACCGGGCGTTTGGAAGATCATAGCCGCCAGTTTTGGGTAGACATCACCGATACAAAAAAAGAAAATGGCTTAACGGTTCATTTTACAGATTTACTGCCCGATAATCTCGAAGGCAAATTCTGGGCTGTTGTGGATGAGGATAAGCGTATTTTAACGGAAGATAACCACTCTGCCACACACTTGCTGCATGCTGCTTTAAAACAAGTTTTGGGATCGCATGTAAACCAGAAAGGTTCATTGGTAAATGCCGATTATCTGCGTTTTGATTTTTCTCATTTCTCGAAAGTTTCTGAAGAGGAGCTTGCTCAAATCGAACAAATTGTAAATCAGAAGATCAGGGCCAACATCAAGCTCAAAGAAGAAAGAAATGTACCTTACCAGGATGCCATTCAAAGTGGTGTAACGGCTCTTTTTGGTGAGAAATATGGCGATTTTGTTCGCATGATTACATTTGACGATCATTTTAGCAAAGAGCTTTGCGGTGGAACACACGTAAAAGCGACCGGACAGATTGGTTCTTTTAAAATTATATCAGAAAGTGCCGTTGCGGCGGGTGTTAGACGTATTGAAGCCATT
>JASLGV010000394.1 GCA_030149995.1 Pedobacter sp. | reverse complement strand
GTCCTGTTCCTGCAGGCCTGATGTGCGAGTCGACCAGAAGTTCTCCTTTATTATCAAAAATAAACCAAAGCGGAATACCAAATCCATAGCTGTTGTACTTCTTCATCAGTTCTTCGCCGCCCGGATTTTCATCTTTCTTTTTAGATGATTCGTGTTCCAGCACCGTAATGTGTTCAATTACATAACTTTTATCGAAAAGTGGCTTAATAGCCGGATCATTCATTGCATCTTCCATTTTGTGGCACCAGCCACACCACGATGCATGAAAAAGAAGAAACACATGTTTATTTTCTTTTTTAGCCTTTGCAACAGCTTCTTTCAAAACAACGTTGGCATCTGCAGGGGTATCATCCTCTTTAAAAGACATACTCATAAACAACAATCCGAAGCACAACAGAAATATATTTTTCATGATTTTATTTTTTTACCCTAAGTTAATGATTTATAGCTATAGCTTAACCTGGCGGATTATATTTTTTAGATTCCGTTCAATAATATCGGTCATACAACTGCATTGCAGGTATTCGTCATCTTTAAAATAAAGGGCCATTTCCTGCTTCAACCGGTTAATATTTTCTTCGGTGGTTAATATATCTTTCCTGGAAACATCCCTTAAATCTGCCAGCCGGTGCCGCTCACTCCGCACGCGGTGCACAATGGAAGAAAGTTCTTCCTGTTTATACTGCAAAACGGTTTTATCATTTAAATGATCCATGCAGATTTTTACGTATGGCAGGTTTTCTTTAAAAAACTGTGGCAGATAGACTTTTAAATTTCCCTCGTAAAATTGCTGATCAAAATCAATTGCACGGATCCTGAACTGAATATCGTCAAAATCCGGTGTTATCTGCACCACGAAGTTGTAGGCACGCATATCGCCCAGCAGGGTAATTAAACAACGCTCGTTAAATTTCACAAATTCTTTGGCAATACGGGTTGGGTTAAATTCTGGTGTATACAACTGGCCTTTTGTAAATACATCGCCCGGGATGCCGGCAATATGTTCTTCTACCAATGTATCGCCATCTACCAGGTAATTAACCTGATTGGGCGATAAAATTTCTTCCAGTTCCAGACCGTAGATGCGCGATGCATCGGCCTTTTTTATATAAAAGTAATCATATACATCATTTAACCTGTTCACAATACGTACCCTGAAAGGATGCGTATTTCCAAACGTGCAGTATTCTATTTTATCAATGTATTTATGTTCTACAATCCGCAAATTACCCGATGCTTTCAGACTTGCATAAATTTCTTTTAAACCGCTGTGCAGGTTTTCAATCTGATCCTGTGCATAAATAGGTGCTTCCCACAAAGAATCTTTCCCGTTTTTATCCATCAGCGGGTAGGCTTCGGTAAACTTGCGAAGATCCTGATACGAAATGGGCAGCTTTGCATCCCGCTGGTAGCTTTTCAGGTATTTTTGTAAAGATGCCGAAACCGGAAAAATGGGTTTCTTACGTGATATTTTTACATCATTGGATTCCATAGGCTGTAATTTCATCACAATTTAAAACTTTCTTTATTCTTTAGGGTATGAAAAAGGCAATCCTGCCAGATAACGGCTTATTTTACGGTAAGGATAATTACCGGCACCTTTATCTGCAAGCTGCACCATAATGGTATTGGTTTTCGGATCTGCATAAATTCGCTGGCCCAGCATACCTTCCGCTGCAAAATCACCTTTTTCTCCTGCCTGGGGAATCCACCATAAAGAATGTTGGGCCGATTGTTGCCAGCCCCTGACACAAACTGGCTTCTCAGTTCCGATGGAGATGCTTTGCCGAACCCAATCTGCCGGTACGATTTGCTGGCCGTTAAACTTACCCCCATGTAAATAAAGCCGGCCAATTTTAGCCAGATCGATGGCGGTGGCCTGGAACCGGCTGGCTGTATTGCTTAAACCACCAGGATGATCGAGGCCCCAGCTGGCTGCATGTTCTGCACCAATTTTTTGCCAGGTATACTTTTCAAAATATTGTGCAGTGGTTTGTCCGGTTGCTTTTTCCAGTACCCAGCCCAGCAGGATCGGGTCAATGCTTTTATATTGCCAAACCGTTCCGGGTGGATAATCAAGTCTGATTTTTTTTAATTCAGCTTTCATATCATGTGTATAGTAAAGCTTGGCCTCATCGCTAAAAAATGCCTGCACCACCCCACCGAGCGCATCCTGAAAATGAAGCCCCGATTTCATTTGGAGTAAATGCCTTAAAGTTACCGCAGCAAAAGCCTTGTTCAACTTAAGCTCAGACAGGTAATCCGTTACTTTATCATCCAGACTTTTTACATCCCCACTGGCGAGTGCTTGCCCAAGCATGATGGAAACCATACTCTTCGCACCCGAAAAAATACTTGTGAACGAACTATCCGTATAGCCTGGTGCATAATACTCATACAAAATGGTATCGTTCCGGATAACCAGAAATACATTTATACGACCGGTTTTCAGGTATTCTTTCCACGTAACAAGCTTATTTTGACCATTCAGTACCTGGAGCGTATCCAAATCCGAACGGGGCTTATCCGAACGTATAAATTTAAAAGGCTGGCTGCTTTTATGAATGGCTGCCTGCGGAAATATTTTATAGGTTTGAGCAGTCGGGGTGCAATACCACAGCACCCGCAGCAGATAGGGATGGCAGGTAAACAATACGGTTAAACCGATGCATAAAAAGAGAAATAATAAACCCGTAATGCGTTTCATGATTTTCATCTTCATTTTTATACTTATCATTTTACCGGAAGTGATACCTTAACCGGCTACAAAAACACCTGGTTCGGGTTTGTTTTTCCACCTTTTATGACTCCAAAGCCAGTAGGCAGGCTCCGTTCTGATTATGTTTTCAAGTATACGGGTATGTGCTTCCGTAATCTCATAATCTGATGTTTCGGCTGGATTAAGACACACCGGCAAACAATTCACCTCATAATACCCTCTTTTAAGGTAAGTTACTTTTAAATAAAACACGGGGCGGTTGGTTTTTCTTGCAATCTTTTCAACCCCCAGCTGTACCGATGCCGGCTGATGGAGAAAAGTTGTCCAGTAATGCGAATCGTGACGGGCGGGCGACTGGTCACTGCCAAAACAGATGGCACTGGCCTTTCCCTTGCTTTCGCTAAGTGCCCGCAGCGTTTGTCGCATGGAAATCATCTTATTACCAAACCTGCTGCGTATTTTAAAAAACCAGCGATCAAAAACAGCACTGCTTAAAGGTTTATATATGGGGTAGTTGTCAGCGGGCATGGCCATTCCCAAAGCAAGCGTTCCCCATTCCCAGTTGCCATAATGTGCCGAACAGAGTAACACCCCCTCATTCCTTTCAAAATAAGGCTGGAGAATATCCATGTTTTTAAAGCGGAAACGTTTTTGTAATTCCTTTTTAGAGATTGTTGCCATTTTAACCGTTTCGACCATCAGATCGGCAAAATACCGGAAAAAAGTTTTTTCTATGGCTGCAATTTCCTGCATATCTTTTTCGGGAAAAGCATTTACAAGATTTTGCCTTACTACTTTACGCCGGTAACCAATTATATGGTAAACAAGCATAAAAACAACCGAAGACAAAAAATATAAAAACGATAAAGGCAACAAGGATAAAGCCGTTAAAAAAAATATTCCAAAATTTTCGATCCCTTTTTTTATCATAATTACAGGTTACAAATGTACATCCTTAATTAAATTATTTTTGTAATACTTTTATAATTTATGGCCTGTATACCCTGTTGTGGCAGATGCAGATTTATGTAAAACGGCTTTTTATAAATAAAAAAGCCGCCGGATGTTAAATCCGGCGGCTTTGTAAACTATAATAGTTAAATACTATTGAAATTGTTTTGCATTGATTTTACGATCCTGCTCTCTTAAATAGATTTTACGTAAACGCATGCTTACAGGCGTTACTTCAATATATTCGTCGGCCTGAATGTATTCCATTGCCTCCTCTAAAGAGAATTTGATAGCTGGCGCAATACGGGTATTATCATCTGTACCAGATGCACGCATGTTGGTTAAAGCTTTACCTTTTACCACGTTTACCACTAAATCATTATCACGGATGTGCTCGCCCATAATCTGACCTTCGTAAACCTCTACACCCGGATCTACAAAGAAACGGCCTCTATCTTGTAATTTATCAATAGAATAAGCAGTTGTCTGACCTTTTTCCATCGAAACCAATACACCATTTAAACGACCCGGGATCGTACCTTTCCATGGCTCGTAAGCTTTGAAACGGTGTGCCATAATGGCTTCGCCAGCAGTAGCCGTTAATACGTTGTTACGTAAACCGATAATACCACGAGAAGGAATTTCAAACTCCAAGTGTTGTAAATCACCTTTTGGTTCCATAATCAGCAACTCACCTTTACGTTGTGTTACCAACTCGATTACTTTACCCGAAACTTCAGCAGGAACATCTACAATTAACGTTTCAATCGGCTCGTTTTTCTTGCCATCTATTTCTTTGATAATTACCTGTGGCTGTCCTACCTGTAATTCGTAACCTTCGCGGCGCATGGTTTCGATTAATACAGATAAATGGAGAATACCACGGCCATATACCAGCCAGGAATCAGGAGAAGCTGTTTCAACAACTTTTAAAGCTAAGTTTTTCTCCATCTCTTTGTATAAACGTTCTTTAATACGTTGAGAAGTTACTAATTTACCTTCTTTACCAAAGAATGGAGAGTTGTTGATGGTGAACAACATGTTCATGGTTGGCTCATCAATACTGATTACCGGTAATTGCTCTGGTGCTTCAAAATCAGCAATCGTATCGCCAATATCAAAACCATCAATACCCACAACCGCACAGATATCGCCCGAACCAACTTCTGTTGTACGGATTTTACCCAATCCCTCAAAAGTATATAATTCTTTTACTCTTGATTTTACAATTTTACCATCGCGTTTAATTAAAGTTACCGGTTGGTTTTCTTTAATGGTACCGCGGTGAACACGACCAATGGCAATACGACCTACGAAAGATGAGTAATCTAACGAAGTAATCTGCATCTGTAAAGTACCCTCGTTAATCGGTGCTGGCGGAATGTTGGCCACAACAGCATCTAATAAAGCGAAAATATCGGTAGTTGGCTTGGTCCAGTCTGTACTCATCCATCCTTGTTTAGATGAACCATAAATTACCGGGAAGTCTAATTGCTCTTCGGTAGCTTCAAGGTTGAAGAACAATTCGAAAATTTGTTCGTATACCTCTTCCGGACGACAGTTTTCTTTATCTACTTTGTTTACAACCACAATTGGTTTTAAACCAAGTGCCAAAGCTTTTTGAGTTACGAAACGCGTTTGAGGCATTGCACCTTCAAAGGCATCACAAAGTAAAAGTACTCCGTCTGCCATTTTCAAAACACGTTCTACCTCACCGCCAAAATCCGCGTGACCAGGTGTGTCAATAATGTTAATTTTTACATCTTTATATTGAACAGATACGTTTTTAGATACGATGGTAATACCTCGCTCGCGCTCTAAATCGTTGTTGTCCAATATCAAATCGCCCGTATTTTCGTTGTCACGAAAAATAGAACAAGAGTGTAAAATCTTATCAACCAGCGTGGTTTTACCGTGGTCAACGTGTGCTATAATAGCTATATTTCTAATCTTTTGCATAAAATGCGCCTCAAATTTGGCGCAAAGATAGTGTTTTGAAATGGATTTTCTACTACACACACCATTATTTAATACAATGATACTGTTGCGATTATCTCTTTTTTAACCAGAAAAGCAATCGCCCGGCAGCTCTCTTTTTTAAAGGCATAAGGATATGATCAAGCCCCGTTAAAGGCATATATTAAAGAAAGCTTATTTAAAATTAACGTGAAGCGACAGCAGATATAAACTAAAACTAAGCTTCAAATGCCCAGCTTAAAAATGCAGGCATTGCACTTTCCCAGGTAT
>JASLGV010000377.1 GCA_030149995.1 Pedobacter sp. | reverse complement strand
ATACCTGGGCTTCCTGTTGTAATTTCAGTAGTTTTAATAAACCATACTCAAGCGTATAGAGTTGCTGAAAAGCCGCTCTTGAACTGGTTTGAATAATCCGTGTGGATAATTCCTGTAACACAATTTTGTTAAAGGCCTGGTTATTTTCCAGCATGGAAAGAAAAATAGAATCTGGAACCACGTATGCCCTTACCTCGCTGATGGCTTCTACATTGCATAGACAGGAAATATTTTTGATCGCTTCAATTTCTCCAAGTATTTCGCCTTTTCCCAAAAATTCGACAATGTAATCTTTACCGTTTTCTTCCGAAATAAAACATTTGGTAATGCCTTCTTGAATCAGGTAAATGTTGAATATTTTTTCGCCTTGTTCAATAAGTTTGCTGCCTTTTTTAAAGGTCTTGATACTGATGTGTTTGTTTGTGTCTTGCTCTTCGAGAAAACGTTCAATGAAGGACAAAAAAGTGATGTTTGTTCTCAGCATACTCCACGTAAGGACAATTGTCCTTTATTAAAGTTCAAGGTGTCTTTACCTTTGTGCAAATAAATACAAAATTATCATCATATCAATCAGCAGAAAGTTAAATTGATCATTCGCCCATACGGAAGAAATATTTAAATGAAAAATGAAATCAGTGTAATTGCGTTCGATGCCGACGATACGCTTTGGGTAAACGAACCTTATTTCAGGGAAACTGAAAATGCCTTTGCGGCCCTGCTCGAAGATTTTATGCCTTATCACAGCATTATTGCCCGGTTGTACCAGATAGAAATGCAGAACCTTGCGCGGTATGGTTATGGCATTAAGGGTTTTATGCTGTCGATGATCGAGACGGCTATGGAACTGACTGAAGGAACGGCCAATGCAGCTATTATTCAGCAGGTAATCCGGCTGGGAAAAGAAATGCTGGATAAGCCGGTTGTATTACTCGATGGGGTGGAAGATGTGCTAAAAGCTTTACATGGTAAATATAAGCTGGTGGTGGCAACCAAAGGCGATCTGCTCGATCAGGAAAGGAAGTTAAAGAAATCTGGTCTCGATCATTATTTCCATCACATCGAAATTATGAGCGATAAGCAGGAAAAAGATTATCAAAAACTGTTGAAACACCTGGATTGTAAAGCAGAACAGTTTCTGATGTTAGGCAATTCAATTAAATCGGATGTTTTGCCGGTACTGGAAATTGGCGGGCATGCCATTCACATTCCTTTTCACATTACCTGGGCACATGAGCATGTAGAAAGCCCGGTAGAACATGAGCGTTTTTCTACTTTATCTTCTTTGTCTGAAGTGCTGGCAGTATTATTATAAATTATTATTAACCCGATAACCTATGAAAGAGAAAATAGATATAAATACCTGGATCCGTAAAGATCATTTTAATTTTTTTAATGCTTTTGAAGAACCGTTTTTCGGTGTAACTGTTGATGTGGATTGTACTGCCTGTTATCGGGAAGCAAAGGAAACCGGAAATTCGTTTTTTTTATTTTATCTGTATAAATCTTTACAGGCAGCCAACCGTGTAGAAGCCTTCAGTTATCGTATTATAGAAGGCGAAGTTTGGAAATACGGCTCCGTGAATGCTTCGGCTACCATTAACCGTGAAAACGGCACATTTGGTTTTAGTTATATGGATTTTTACAATGATTTTGAAACGTTTAAGAAACATGCTGTTATTGAGATTGAACGGGTTTCAAAAAGCAGCGGACTTATCCCTGCCGGATCGGGTGAAAATGTAATTCATTTTTCAGCTTTACCCTGGATA
Organism: Pedobacter sp.; assembly: GCA_030149995.1. Lineage (GTDB taxonomy): Bacteria > Bacteroidota > Bacteroidia > Sphingobacteriales > Sphingobacteriaceae > Pedobacter. The sequence continues at coordinate 884 of JASLGV010000377.1, read as the reverse complement.
AATTTTAAATCTTTATCCCATGCCCGTAATTTTTCTTACAACGACAGTTGTCCGAAGATTTCTTTTGGAAAGGTGCGCGATGAAGATGGAAAAAAGCTGATGACCATTTCCATTCATGTTAATCACGCTTTAATGGATGGTTATCATGTCGGACTTTTTGTAGAAGCTTACCAGGCATTGCTGGATTCAAAAACAATTTAGCCTTATGGAAGGAGAGGTTGTTTAAAAGAAGCAGATGCCTGATAACCGGAATGTTTCATCTATTTTAACTTTTAATTTGCAGAAATTCCAAATTTAATTACTTTTGCAGCCTCAGGAATTATAAAGGCCGAACGGATGTTCTACAAAACCTTGATTTTCTGTATGGGGGTTTAGCTCATTTGGCTAGAGCGCTTGCCTGGCAGGCAAGAGGTGACCGGTTCGAATCCGGTAATCTCCACTAAAATAAAGCCTTTCAACTAAATTGTTGGAAGGCTTTGTTGTTTTACGCTATATTCGAATTGTATTTATACTTTTCTTTTAATTAAAATTTAGAGCTTAAGATTTAATCTTAATGGTGTATTTCATCTATTTTTATTCTAATTTCAACATAGAATAATTCATTATTTATTCCCCATTTAATTTTTGCGTTGTTATTATATGCGAAATTTAGTCTTTTAGATAGATTCGACAAGCCTGAACCAAGGCTAATATTTGACTTTTTGATATTTAATAAGTTTTCTGTGGTTATAATTAAGTATTGATTTATTGCAGTAATAGAAATAAACCCTGGTGTGTTAAATTTTGTTAAATCTCCATGTTTATACATATTTTCCACTAATGTTATTAATAAAAGGGGAATAATTTTAATATGTAAGTATGAATTCTCACACTTAATATGTAAA
>JASLGV010000241.1 GCA_030149995.1 Pedobacter sp. | reverse complement strand
CTTTCTGGATTTTGCGTACCTGATCATCTGCAAGTTTCTTTCCATTTTCGTCTTTCAGCTTTACGATATCGCTGCTGAGTTTTTGAAGCAACTCATTTTTGTATACCAGGGTCATGGCCGAATTGGCCAGTTCGCGGTTTTTAGAGGCAAGCTCGGCCTGTAGTTTTTCTGTTTGTATTTTGGCAATCTGTTTTTCATTAACTTCCGCCTCTTTTCTTAAAATTTCTTCCTGTTCTCTTTTTAGCCGGTTGCTAATTAATAATCGGTCCTTTTCAAGTTTGCGTTCGTAAATTTTCTTACCCAGAATAAGGGTAATGATGAACAGGATAAAATAAACAGAGATGGCCCAGTTATTCAGATACCAGGGTCTGAGTACAATAAATTTAAAGGTGGTTATTTCGCTGATGGTCGATTCATCGATCTGGGCACGAACTTTAAAATGGTATGTACCGCTGCTTAAATTGGTAAAATCTTTTTGTGTGGCGTAACTCCAGTCTGACCATTCTTTTGAGGCACCTTCCAGCAGATACTGGAATTTTATTTTAGCTTTTCTATAATAAGGCAGGGAAAAAGAAATGCGGATGTTATTCCTTTTATAAGGAATTTCTGTCTCCTCCAGGTTGTTACCTGTTTCCTGGAGCGTGAAATATTTATCGGTAATGTCTTCAACTCTTCTGATCAGTACGGAAGGAAGTTTTTTATTTGCTTTTCCACTGGCATCCTCGCTGTTGTAAATGGCAAATCCATCGTCAACACTAATCAGATAAAGTGAATTGCTGATGCGGCTTATGTTTTCATAATATTGTACCATGCGCCCATCGAGCATGCTGAACTGATTGGAGTCGATCTCTATTTTTCCGGGTTCAGAAAAATCGATCAGGGCAGCCTTACCATGGTCAATGAACCAGTATTTCTTTTGCCCGGCATTTATAATTTTATTGGAACGGGCAAAGGAACCAAGTTTTTTATTCAGAACATCGTATTTGGAAAATTTATTGCTGAGCTCATCATAGGTTAAGAACCCCTTGTCCGACGAAAAAACAATTTTGTTTTCCAGGTTAAAAATATTGACATTGTAATTGCCCGGCAAACCGTTTTTCTCATCAAAATATTTAATACTGTTAACATTCCTATAATCATTGCTTAGGGTAAGTTTATACAAACCTTTATAGGCATGGCTCACCCAAATATCGCCTTTGTTATCTTGTTCTATATATCTGGACGGGGCACCGAAACCGGTAATTTTAGAAACGAATTTTAAATCGCTGCCTGGATGTTTTGTAAAAAGGCTTAACCCGGTATAGGTACCCTGAATAAAGTATGCAGGGTTGGAGTTGAGCCTTTTGAGTGTCCAGCCTCCATTTACAGCAGAAATTTTTTCGATCTTATCTCCAGCAAGTTTAAAAGTACCGTTGTTGTGCCCGCAGATGAGTTCATTATCTATAATGGCAAGTTCCCATACCTGCCCCTGAGAGTTTGGAATAAAACGGAAATTAAAGGGTTGATGCTGCTTGCCATTGGTCCATTCGCTGTAAAAAATACCCTGGTTGGTGCCGAGATAAATTTTATTGCCAAATATAATGCTGGAATAAACAGTTCCAAATTGCCCGGTTTTATCAAAGTAAAAATACAAAGGGGCATTTAGCTCTATTCGGTCAATGCCATTATCGAGGCCAACCCATAAATTTTGTTCCTGATCGGCATAGAGGCTTAAGATGGTGTTGTTTTGTAAACCACTCGATTTGTTAATTTGCTGTACAATCCGGCCGGCTTCGTCAATAATAATTAAACCATTAAGAATGGTGCCATAAGCATAATACTTATCCATTATTTTTACACCATTGTTAAGCTGATAGGTTTTTAAAAAGCCATTTGCAGCGGTGTTAAATGGCGTAAAGTCTGTTCCATCATATATAAAAAGCCCATTCTTACCGGTGCCAATCAAAAGAGACTCGCCTTTAAAAGGCAAAATGGATAAAATCCCTTCCTGACCTAATTTTTCACTGTTGGGAATATGGACCAGTTTATCTTTAATAATTTCGAAAAGTCCTTTGCCCAGTGCTTCTACAATAAACCTGTTTTTTACTTTATGCAGGAACAGCAAGGAACCCGGTGCCTGCAATATTTCGATTTTGTTGTTTTTATAAATAAAGATGCGGGAAAAGGTTTGAAAAATAATCCGGTCGTTTTCTGCATATATTTTCCAGATTTCTTCGTTCAGCTCGGTTCCTTTGGGTAGCAACCTGGTTAAAGAGCTATAAGCAAGTTTATTGTTTTTATAAGACCAGTATCCAAACTCGCCGAAACTACCGCTATATATCCGGCCATTGTTATCGGTTGCGGCAGCACGTACAATCTGCCGGTTGGGCATTTTATATTTTTGCCAGTATCGGCCATCGTAAGTAAGCAAACCTTCGGCATTACCAAAATACATAATGCCATTTTTATCTTTGGTAATACTCCAATTCTGGTTTCCGGCGGCATAAACTGATTTGGGAAAGTTTTCAATATAAGGTACACCTACACTTTTAATGTCAATTGCACGGGCAGTTATTAAAACAAACAGGAGGGGAATAAGAATAAGTTGCTTTAAATTTGACATTTTATTAAAAGTTTTTACCTGTAACCCACAAAGATAATTAAAAACATAGCTTCATTGCTTTGTCTATTCTTTACTTTTGCGGCTATGTTTAAAAGTATTACCTTTTTTATCCGGTACTATCTTGCCTGGATGGTATTCTTTCTGTTCAACCGTGTGGTGTTTGAGGCGTGGAATTATAAAAAATTTGCACACAGTTCTTTTTTAGAAATTGCCAAGACATTCAGTTATGGATTTCTGATGGACACGTCAATGGCAGCTTATTTTTGTGCCATTCCATTTTTAATTGTCCTGTTTTGCTGGTTCTTTCCAAAAATAAAAATTCCGGTCAACTTTATCCGTATTTATACTCTTATAATTATGGGATTGGTGACCCTTATTACTTGTATTGATTTTAATATCTATACCGAATGGAATACCAAAATAAACGGGAAAGCGGTAACAACCTTTATAAATTCGCCGAATGAGGCCATGGCTTCTACAGCCTCATCACCCATAACTTTATCCTTATTAATCGGAGCCCTGATCTTTACATGTGGTTTGGTGGTTTTTCAGCTGGGGGTTTTTAAGAAAACTGTTTTTAAACCTGCGTACAATGCGTTTGTAAAGTTGTTCGCTTCAGTTCTGCTACTGGGACTTACTTTTTTAAGTGTGAGAGGCGGTACGGGGGTTGCACCTATGAACGTAAGCCGGGCATACTTTTCAAACGAACCGATTTTAAACCACAGCGCCATTAACACAACCTGGCTACTTATTGCAGAATGTTTAAAAAGATCTGACAACTCCATGCACTATGTCTATTTTAGCGATGCAGAGGCAAATAAGGTTGTTGCAGACTTATATAAAAAAGATGCACCTTCAAAGAAGACCGAAGTTTTAAATACACCTAAACCCAATGTGGTATTTATCATTTTAGAAAGTTTTACAGCCGATGTTATTGCAGAGCTGGGGGGTGAGCAAAATGTAACACCAGCTTTTAGCGGCCTGATTAAACAAGGGCTTTTGTTTTCCAATGTTTATGCGTCGGGCGACCGGACAGACAAGGGGCTTGTGGCTGTTTTAAGCGCTTTCCCTTCGCAGGCCATCAGAAGTATTATCCTTGAAAACGGACACCAGGAAAAGCTACCTTCTGTTATGAATGAGCTGTCTTTACAAGGATATCAGAATTCATTTTTCTACGGAGGCGACTCCAATTACTCAAATTTTAAATCTTACCTGTTAAGTCACGAAGTATCTCACCTGGTAGATGCTAAGAATTTTAAATCTGAAGAGCTTACCTCTAAATGGGGGGCTTATGATGAATTAACCCTTGGTAAGCAGTTAGATTATCTTAAGACGGCTAAACAACCATTCTTTTCAGTGCTGCTTACTTTAAGTAATCACGAACCTTTTAAGCTGCCAACCCAGGGTAAGTTTGGCGAACAGACAATTGAAGATAAATTCAGAAGTACCGCTTATTATACAGCCGAATGTCTTAAAAACTATTTTGAGGCAGCTAAAAAAGAAAGCTGGTATCAGAATACACTTTTTGTATTGGTGGCAGACCATGGTCATCGTTTGCCAAAAAATAAATATGAAATTTATGAAAGTGCCCGTTTTCACATTCCTTTACTGATGCTGGGCGGTGCTTTAAAAGATGAGTGGAAAGGGAAGACCATTGATAAATTTGGCAGCCAGACAGATATTGTACCCACTGTTTTGAAGCAATTAAATTATGCAACCGATAAGTTTAAGTACGGAAATAACTTGCTGGACGATAGAAAAGATGGATTTGGATTTTATTGCTGGGACAATGGATTTGGTATTATAGACCGTAATAAGGCTATATCGTTTGATCCGATTGGCGAAAAAATCATTTTTCAGCAGCCTAAAAGCATGCCTTCAGAAGAAACAGCAACAGCTTTGAAAGATGCCAAGGCAATGATGCAGAGTGTTTTTAAAGATTACAGATCATATTAAGGGTAATACGATCTGTAACCGATTAATATCTAATTAAGCCTGCAAGGCTTTTTTACCAATGGGTTGAGGAACTTTTACGTAATAGCCGGTACCATCGTACGGGCGTTTACGTGGATTGCTTTTACAGGCATCCGAGCAGCAACCTTCCAGTGCTTCGCCACAGGCATCGCACTGCGTAATGTGCTCATTACATTCAGGGTTTGCACAATTAATCATTTTAGGAGTGGTTTGTCCGCAATTGTAACAAACAGAAACAACAGAAGGATTTACAGCATTTACGTCTACAGCAACCCGGTTGTCAAAAACATAACACTTGCCTTCAAAATCTTTTCCGCCGGCTTCTTTTCCATATTTAATAATACCTCCATGCAATTGGTACACATCGCTAAAGCCATGGTGCAGTAAAAGGGCTGATGCCTTTTCACATTTAATACCGCCTGTACAGTAGGTAAGGATTTTTTTGTCTTTATACTGGGCAAGTTCATTGATTTTTTCAGGAAAATCTCTGAAATTCTCAATATCTAAAGTAACGGCATTTTTAAAATGACCCAACTGATGCTCGTAATTAGAACGTACATCCAGAATGATTACATCCTCGTCATCTTTCATGGCCATAAAATCAACTGGCTCCAGGTGTTTCCCCGTACGTTCGTTCGGGTTGATGATAGAAGTGTCTCTTAAACCAGAATGTACGATTTCTGATTTGTACCGGCAATGCATTTTAATGAAAGAAGGTTCTTCTACATCGTCTATTTTAAACTCTGTTTTTGCGAATCTTTCATCGGCATGAATGTGATCCATGTATTGTTTACACGATTCAACTGTGCCGGAAATGGTTCCGTTTAAGCCTTCATCGGCAACAATAATACGGCCAACAAGA
>JASLGV010000221.1 GCA_030149995.1 Pedobacter sp. | reverse complement strand
TTTTCAAAATCTTCCTTATCTTCATGCCTGATAAAAAGGATATGTGGCTCATCGAGATCCCGGTATTTTCTTTTCAGTTCTTCAGAAAACTGAACCATATCCACTTCTTTATTTAAAATAACGGTTAATGCATCGGCATTACCTCTTACCTCGATAATCTGACCGGGATAAAGTTCTTTCAGTTCATTTGGAAATTCCATAACATTTAAACAATGATTGTATTATAAGGTTTGTTTTTAAGTCTAATCCGCTTTGTAATGGCCGCGTTGTTGCTATCTTTGTAGCCTGTTCAATATGACCATTTAATACAGAATACAGCCATTTGGTTTTTTTATTTAAACTTTTGGATTACCTGTATTGAACCGGCAATATACAGTAAAGAACAGACTTGTACATTTCAAGGATTTAAAAAACACTTTAATATAAAAAATTTCGATGTCAGACGAAAAAATAATCTTTTCTATGGCGGGTGTAAATAAGATTTACCCCCCACAAAAACAGGTTTTAAAAAATATTTATCTCTCTTTCTTTTATGGCGCCAAAATCGGTGTAATCGGTTTAAATGGTTCTGGTAAATCTTCCCTGCTTAAAATCATTGCTGGTCTTGATAAATCATTTCAGGGCGAAGTGGTTTTCTCTCCGGGTTATTCGGTTGGTTATCTGGCACAGGAACCTGAACTGGATCCCGAAAAAACCGTACGCGAAGTGGTGGAAGAAGGTGTTGCCGAAATAACAGCCATCCTGAAAGAATACGAAGAAATTAACGAAAAATTCGGCCTGCCGGAGGTTTATGAAGATGCAGATGCGATGGATAAACTGATGGCTAAACAGGGCGAATTGCAGGATAAAATTGATGCCATGGGTGCCTGGGAGTTAGACAATAAACTCGAAAGAGCTATGGATGCTTTGCGTTGCCCGGACCCAGATACGAAAATCGCAGTACTTTCGGGTGGTGAACGCCGCCGTGTGGCCATGTGCCGCCTGTTGCTGCAATCGCCGGATGTTCTTTTACTCGACGAGCCGACCAACCACCTGGATGCCGAAAGTATCGATTGGCTGGAACAGTTTTTACAAAACTACCAGGGAACCGTAATTGCGGTTACCCACGACCGTTATTTTCTGGATAATGTGGCTGGCTGGATTCTCGAACTGGATCGTGGCGAAGGCATTCCGTGGAAAGGCAATTACAGCAGCTGGTTAGACCAGAAAGCTAAACGCCTGGCGCAGGAAGAAAAAACAGAAAGCAAACGTCAGAAAACCCTGGAGCGTGAGCTTGAATGGGTAAAGATGGCGCCAAAAGCACGACATGCAAAATCAAAAGCCCGTTTGGCAAATTATGATAAGCTGGCTTCGGAAGATGGAAGAGAAAGAGAAGAAAAACTCGAACTCTTTATCCCGGCAGGTCCACGATTGGGTAATGTGGTAATTGAGGCCAGCAATGTATCAAAATCTTATGGAGATAAGGTGCTGTTTGATAACCTTAGCTTCTCTTTACCTCCTGCAGGTATTGTGGGTATAATTGGCCCGAATGGTGCCGGAAAAACAACTTTATTCCGCCTGATTACCGGACAAGAGGTACCTGATAACGGTACTTTCCGTGTGGGTGAAACCGTTGAACTGGCCTATGTAGATCAGATGCACAACGATCTGGACGCTGAAAAAACGGTATACGAAAATATAACCGACGGGCTCGACAACATCCAGCTGGGTAACAAAGCTGTAAACGGCCGTGCCTACGTTTCCAAGTTTAACTTTAACGGTGGCGATCAGCAGAAAAAAGTTGGCATCCTTTCTGGTGGAGAGCGCAACCGTGTACACTTAGCCATTACCCTGAAAAAAGGTGCCAACGTCCTTTTACTGGATGAGCCTACCAACGATATTGATGTAAACACATTACGTGCACTGGAAGAAGCCCTGGAAAACTTTGGCGGATGTGCAGTGGTAATCAGCCACGACAGGTGGTTCTTAGACCGTATCTGTACGCATATACTTGCTTTTGAAGGCAATTCTGAAGTATATTTCTTTGAAGGTAATTATTCTGACTACGAAGAAAACAGAAAGAAACGTTTGGGCGATGTAACCCCTAAACGCATTCGTTATAAAAAGATTGGTTAATCTAAAGAGGCCCCTCCACCCAGGGGCCTTTTTTCTCCCTTTTTCCCATCAAAACGGTTCAGATAGTAAGTAACCGTAGCCCTCACAAAACGACTGATAAACTGTGTACGGTTCTCGTTAATGGAGTTATTATCGACAGTTCCTTTAAAAAGTGTCCCCTGATTAAATAAATCGTTGGCCTGCACACCTATCGTCAATGCATCATTTTTAAGAAAATTTCTATTCACCCCCAGGTTTACCAGCAATGGGTTTCCGGCATTCAGCTTAAAGCCCAAATTAAGATTCTTGGAAACACTGGCATTAATTTTAAATTTCGGATCCGGCAACCAGGTTCCATTGGCGTTCAGCCCTACGGTCTGAATATTTTTAATGTTCTGATTGGAGATGGAATACGTATTCGAACTATATGCATAAGAACCCGAAACATTAAATGAATATGTTTTCTGATACATACCTGCGGCCAATGTATTGGATAAATTAATACCGGTACTTGAATTGAGTACGTTATCGGTATAAAAAACATTGTGGCTGTACGCAACATTTCCATTGGCCGAAAGCCTGAGTTTATTGTCCAGCATCCGTTTGTAAAGCGAATAATTTAGGCCAACATTGTAGATCCCATTTACATTTTCGTAAGTGGTCCGTTGTTTCAAACTTCCCAGCGTATCGGTTATCAGTATGGTATTACTTACCACGCTGTTCTGGGTAATGCTGCCTGCTAAAGCCAACATAATGGTATTACCCGATTTAAGGTCGTTCTGGTTATAATTAATGCTAAAGAGGTGGTTAAAACTCGCTTTCAGATTTGGATTACCCACCACAATATTCTGCACATCCTGGCTGTTTTTTACAGGTTGTAACTTATTATAATCGGGCGACCGGGCCGAACCGTTATACCCAAATGATAAACTCTGGTTTTCTTTAATCAGGTAGCTTAAATTGATATTGGGCGAAAAGTTAAGCTGATGATTTTTGAGATGCTGACCCGTATCTTTATAATATCCCAAAATAATGCTTGGCATAAAACTAAAGCCCATGGTATAACTTACTTTGCTCGAATTCCGGCTGTACCCCATGTTGATGTTCTGGTTAATGAAATCAGAAACATAATTAAGTCCTAAACTGTCTATAGGTGATGTATTACCTGCTGCATCTTTGGTACTGGTATTTTGCAGGCTTTGTGTCCTGCTTAATGAAAAGCTGTACGAAAGTGTTAGAAAGCTTGAATTATTTGCGTCGTTTTTATCCTGAAGCGCATTGGCAAACTGAATATTCCCGCCTACAGTGGTGTTTTGCGTTCTGCTGCTTACTAGGCGGTTTAACAAGGAATCTTTCACCAGGAAACTGGTGGTGGCATTGTAATACCTTATAATATCATTAATAGAGTTGTTAAAGTTATTTTCGTTTTGGCCTACATTAATCCCAACCGAGAGCGAGTTTTTAGTATTGCTAAGCCTGCCCGACCAATTAACGGCTGCGTTGATGTTAGGACTTTGCTGCCGGTTTCCAGACTCTGAATACAAATCCTGTTTGATATAACCGGTTTTATTTGAGCTCGAACTGCCCACGTTATCTACATCACTCAGCACCCCCGAAAGCGTGGCATTTACATAATTGTTCTGACCAGAAAAGACAACCCCGAGGTTTAAACTGTTATTGGTTGTTGTGGCTTTGCTGTTCACTTCTCTTAAATCTTCAATTACCCCCTGTGGGTTATAGGTTTCCAGGTAATTTAACTGATAAGATCTGTTAAGCCCGTTAGACATGGTATAATTTCCATTCACACTCAGCTTATCCGATATCTTGCTGCGCATATTGGCATTTACTGCAATCCGGTTTATTTTCGAATAAGCATTATCGGTAAAATTGTAATTACCCCCGAAGCCCACTTGCTTGTTATCCTTCCACACATTACCATTTGTACTGGCAATACTGCTTTTATTGGTTCCTGAAGTCAGAACTGCATTGCCAAAAACGCCCCGGTTTACATCGGGTTTGGTAACAAGGTTTAGCATTTTTTGAGGTGCCCCCGTTTTAATTCCGGTAAAATTTGCCTGATCGCCATAATCGTCTATAACCTGGATCTTGGCAATGATATCGGCGGGTAGTTGCCGGATATAATCCTGCACATTGCTGGTAAAAAAATCTTCGCCATTTACCCGCAACTTGGTCATTGTTTTACCCATGGCCTTTACAGCCCCATTTTCATCTACATCAATTCCCTGTAATTGCTTGAGTAAATCCTCTACCTTATCATTCTGCCGGATGGTATAAGCTGCGGCATTGTACTCAATGGTGTCTTTTTTAATCCGGATGGGTTCAACCTTTACTTTAATGGTTACATCTTCCAGCCGGATGCTGGTGCTTTTCAGGATAACCGGACTTAAGGTCTTATTTTTTTCTGTTTTGCTCAGCTCGTAAATCGAAGCAAAAGGCCTGTATCCAACGCCCGATACCTGTAAATAGAATTTTGGAGCTGGAATTTTTGAAAATGAAAAATGCCCCCTATGATCGGAATTCGCTTTAAGGGTATCTTTTTCAGTTATAAGTTTTATGCTGGCGCCCTCTATGGGGTTATTTAAAGAATCGAGTACATAACCCGAAACCTTCTGCTGACTCTGGGCCAGGGCAGCGCTGCTTAAAAATATAAACGAACCTAAAAAAAGTGCAATATATTTATTGCTTTTTCTCATCCTTAGGACCTCTTTTATAAATGACAAGTCCATTCAGAAAATTACGCAGAATCTGATCGCCGCAAGGTTTAAAATTTTCATGATCCTCATTTCTGAAAATATCGCCCAACTCCGCTTTGGTTACCTTAAAGCCTACCAGGTTACAGATATGCATAATATCTTCTGTTTTTAAAGATAAGGCTACTCTTAGTTTTTTTAAAATATCGTTGTTACTCATGCTGTGATCTGAAAATTTCTATGTTAAAATAAGATTCTGTTTGGATAAAGCAAATAGCTGCCGTTGTTGTATTAACGTGCAATGGCCAGTTTTAATTTTTTGCCTTTTATTTTTTCTCCCTGCAGATTTTGAAGCAGTGCTTCCACTTTTGTTCTCTTTACGGCTACGTAACTGGCAGTATCTTTTACTTCGATAAGACCTATATCTTCTTTTAAAAGCTTGCCCTTTTGCAGAAACAAACCAACAATATCGATCTTATTAACTTTATCTTTTTTCCCGTTGGGCAGGTATAAAGTCTGCCAGTCGCTCTCTGCAGGAGGTGCCATACCCGCAGTTAATATTTCTTCCTCGATGTCGTCAGGCAGGTATTTATACGTTGTTTCGTCTGTTAACATTACATATACTACACCGCTGGCTTTCATTCTGGCTGTACGCCCGTTTCGGTGAATATATGCATCTTCTGTATATGGCAACTGATAATGTATAATGTGTTCCACTTCTGGTATATCTAACCCTCTTGCAGCCAGATCGGTGGTAACGAGCACACGGGAAGACCCGTTTCTAAATTTCAAAAGTGCCTTTTCCCGGTCGGCCTGTTCCATCCCGCCATGAAATACATCGTGTGTAATCCGGTGTTCAAGTAGCAGCTCATGGATTCTGTCGACCGTTTCGCGGTGATTACAAAACACCAGGGTATGAGCAGAGCCAATCTTTGCCAGCAAGTTAAAAAGCGCTTCGGGCTTCTCTTCAGGATTGGTTAAAACCTTTTTGATGCTAAGTGCTGGTTTTACGGCTGTATTTCCCGAAAAATCGAGTACAATGGGTTCTTTAAGACCAGTAAAGACCGGTATTTCTTCCATTTTTGTTGCCGATACCAGCGTACGTTGCCGAAGCGATAAAAGCTGACTGATGATGTAAGACATATCGGCTTCAAAACCAAATTCGAGCGATTTATCAAATTCATCTAAAATCAAACGCTCTATGGTCGACTCGTCGAAATGCTGATGTTCGAGGTGATACGCAATGCGTCCGGGTGTTCCAATTAACAGGGCCGGTGGATGCATCAGGTTATTTATTTCGGTTTTTACGGCATGCCCGCCATAACAGCAATTTACCTTAAAAGGACTTCCTAACTGTTTAAACACCTGCTCAATTTGAAGTGCAAGCTCCCGTGAGGGCACAAGTAACAGGCACTGAACACCTTTTTTATCTGGTTTTAATGCAGACAATAAGGGCAATAAAAAAGCCAGTGTTTTACCAGAACCCGTAGGCGCAATGAGCATCAGGTCTTTTTTTCCCTCTGCAGCCTGCAAAGCGGCCTGCTGCATCTCATTCAGCGCTGAAATCTTTAATCTCTTAAGGGCATTTTCTATCATGATGCCATAAAGGTAGTAAATAATGTACTTTTACGGGCCGTATTCGGCTTTTAAGGCTTAAAAAAACGCTTCCTGATTTTCTTTAAGGCAGATAGATTTAATTTTTTTTCCAGCATCAGAAGCATTTCTCCCCTTTTCATAAAGCGGTTTGCCAGCTTTTCATTGGCCTGGTCTACCGAAGAAACCAAATTATCTGCAATCTGGTAAGCAAGATGATTTGCCCTGCTGAGTTGTACCTGCTCAAACTCCTGAATTAGTTCAATTCTCATAATCAGTTTATTTAGTTAGACAATATTAAACGTAACGGATAACTGCGCATATTGTTACCAAAATATTCAAAAATAAAGATCAAACACGCCTAACTTGTTGACAACTAAGCATCTGTTAACAAATAAACCTTTGATAATTAACGTAAATATAATTTTGATCGCTTATTTTTATAAAAAGCTGATTTACCATTTGTTAACTCCAAAAAGACCCCTGTATGATCTGGAAAAAATTTAGCGGAGAAACGATCCGTACCTCCATTCTTGATGAAATAGAACAAGCCATTATCCGCGAAACAGAAAACGGCTATAAACTTAAAATCTGCATCGGAACAGACTCGCAGGTTAAAGGTGCCTTTACCGATTTTGCGACCGTAATTGTATTACTAAGGGAGCACCATGGCGGCTTTATGTACATTAATCAGGAACGTACTACGCAGCAGTTAAGCATCAAAGAACGTATGTTAAGCGAAGTACAAAAATCTATTGAAACGGCTTATTCCATTTGCGATTTACTGGACTTGTATGAGGTTGCACTGGAGGTTCATGCCGATATCAACACCAATCCTTCTTTCAAATCGAACAAAGCGCTAAATGATGCCATGGGTTATATTTTAAGCATGGGTTTTATTTTCAAAGCCAAACCAGAAGCATTTGCCAGTTCTACCTGTGCAGATAAAATGGTGCATTAGGCCTGGAAACAGAATAATTAGCCTATCTTTATTTCATTCATTAAACAGGCAGACAGCTGTTTGGCATGTCTGCCTGTTTAATGAATGAAATAAAGATAGGCTAATTATTCTGTTTCCAGGCCTAATGCACCATTTTATCTGCACAGGTAGAACTGGCAAATGCTTCTGGTTTGGCTTT
>JASLGV010000204.1 GCA_030149995.1 Pedobacter sp. | reverse complement strand
GCCCGTAGGCGCTGTATCAAATAGAATATAATCAAATGCCAATGCTTTTTCAGCACTGGTAATGATCTCACTAAACTCATTAAATGCAGCGATTTCTACGGTACATGAACCAGAAAGTTGTTCCTCCATATTATTTAGGATGGCTGTTGGTAAAGAGCCTCTGTAAGGAGCCAGTATAGCTTCTCTATAATCTTTAGCTGCTTCTTCCGGATTAAGGTTTAAAACGGTCAAATTAGGCACATCCTCAATATCCTGTCCCTTATTATTTAGCTGTATGCTGAATACATCCTGAAGATTTGAAGCAGGGTCCGTACTAATTAACAGAACCTTATTACCCTGATCGGCTAAGGATACAGCTGTAGCGGAAGCAATTGAGGTTTTCCCTACCCCGCCTTTACCTGTAAAAAACAAGTATTTACTTAAATCTATATTTGCCGGATTAAATTCCGGAATTTGATTTCTTTTCATAAAATTTATGTTTTTAAATTACTGGCCGCAGCAGTTGCCAACTATAACCTTGTGTTGAAAAGTAACCCCTGTCCATTCCGATAATTCAGCCTCGGTAGGGAATTCTACCGATTTAACAACCTTACCATCTACTACTGTAACTGGAAAAACTTCAGAACCTCTATTTTCCAGAAATTCCGCTAAGGCAGGCTCTTCCCTAAGTACCTGGGGTTTCATCGCAACATTAATCCTTAAAAGCTTAACACCTTGTTTTTCAAGATCTATCGAATTGTTTTCTATACGCTGTAGTTCAGCATAACTTTGTGGACTTACCAAACTGGTTGAGCAGCATCCACCCATTTCATAAATGGTAATTTTTATTAATTCTGTCATAACTATAATATTTAATTTACAGAGATGACGGAGCAAGAGAAGAAAAGACGCAAAATTTTAAAAAAAATTATTTAATCTTGTTTAGAGCTTCACAAGTGGGCTTTATGGTACAGGAAACGAAATTACCCTTCTTATCAGTTTCTACATTACAGCAGTCCCAAATCAATTCTAATAGTTGTTTACGGGCACGTTGTACCCTGGATTTTACAGCAGTTAAACTCAATCCCAATTTTTCGGAGATAGATTTTTGAGGCATATTTTCAATATCCGATAAAATAAGGGGGATCGAATATTTTTCAGGGAGTAAACCAATCATTGGTTTTAAGTACTTATCAATCAAACCTGCTAATTCGTCCTTTTGATCCTCATAAATCGGTTCATCCGATGAAATGATGGATTTTAGCCTTGCTTCCACGCTCAACTTTCTAAAATGATCAGATAAAGTGGTTCGGGCGATTGTATAAAACCAAGCCCTCACATTATAAACAGACGCTCCATTGCGATGCGCAAGCGTAGCTTTCAGCATAATCTCCTGAAGCAATTCCTCTGAAAGTTCTGAGTCTCTGGTTTGATTAATCAGATAGCCTTTAAGCTCATTATAATAAGATTCAACGACCTCATTGAGATTGCAACATTCTTCAAGTTTATGCTCTACAGTTTTCATGTTCATAACATTTAGAAATACAAAGCTACCTTTAATATCGCAATAATACGATTAACAATAGAAAAGCCTGACCGATTGTATTTAAACCAAGATATTGAACATCAGCTGGATAGTATTGATTCGGTCTACGGCGAAAAATGGACAATTGAGAATAATAAAGGTCGAACCGGAAAGGTAAATCAAGCAATACAGCTTATTTACCAAATAAACGCCACTTTAGGACGTAAAAAAGCCAGAGTTAGAACTCAAATTAGAGTTAACTCTGGCTTAGTACCCGGAGCCGGAGTCGAACCGGCACGGTTTCCCACAGGTGTTTGAGACCAGCGCGTCTACCAATTCCGCCATCCGGGCATTCCTATCTGGACGGGCTGCAAATGTATAAATAGATTACATAAATGCCAAAAATATTTTCATTTTATCTAAAAAAAGAACCTATCCACATCAAGATCAATCGTTTATATTTCCAGGTATTTCGTGCTTTAAGCGCTTATCTACCACAAAGGGTGCAAAAGGAATTAAAGAAGCCAGGAAAATTAAAACCGTTTTACCCAATTTCCATTTCTGTTCCTGCCATACCATAACCAGCAAAGCAGCATACAACACAAAGAGTAAACCATGTGCCCAGCCGGTATACTTTACAAACAAAGGTAAATCGGCTGCATACTTTAAGGGCATGGCTACAAATAACAACAATAAATAAGAGATGCCTTCGGCTACGGCAACTTTACGGAAAAGAGAAAGGGAATTGTTCATATATCTGATGATTTTTCCTAAAATAGAACAAAGCCCTTTCTTTACAAAAACTTATCTGTGTTTTGACAATCTGGTGTTCAACACCTTAACGTTTAGGCAAACGCTCGCGAATGCGGTCTATATATTTCTGACGGTAGTATACGTCTTTAATTTGAAACAGAACCTCTTTTGCATTGCCCGCTTCAGCGTCAAAAGCATCAGACAGTCTTTTCAGTTCGTTAAACAGTTGTGTTTCGATCTCATCAACCGATAAACTTACCTGCAGCAGTCTGCCCGCATCCGGTTCAAATTCAAGCTCCATAATGGCCTCATTCACCTCCATCATTTCCATTAAGAAATGCTGTGGCAAGGGATAGCTTTCCTCTTTTACAAGGGTGCCTGTAAGCTCCAGAATGTACTGCAATCTTTTCTTTGGGTTGCTGAGTACCTGATAAGCCTTGTTGTTTAAAGTAGACAGCTCCAATACCTCAGCCTGTTTTTCGGCTGTTTCACCTGCATAAAAATCAGGGTGATATTGTTTGCTAAACGCGTAGAATTTACTTTTTATCTCGTTCAGATCCGGGTTAAACTTAACCGGAATGGCATAAAAAGCAAAATAATCATTTATTATAGGAGCTTCGTTCATTTTTCTCTGTCATTAAAAAACCGCAGCTACCGGCTTTGAAATTTCCATTTCAATATCTCCGGTAGCTGCGGTCTGTATCTGTAAAACCTAAATTATTTACCGAATATTTTTAAAATATCATTACCAAAAGCAAAGACCATTAATCCGATCAGGAGGACAAAGCCAACGATCTGCGCTTTTTCAAGTACTTTTTCACTTACGGGTTTGCGTTGTACCATTTCTATTAAAAGGAATACCACGTGACCGCCATCAAGTCCTGGAATTGGCAACAAATTCATAAATGCCAGTGCCATTGAAATAAGACCAGTTAAGGTCCAGAATTTTACCCAGTCGAATGTACTGCCATAAACCTTTGCAATTCCAATCGGACTGCTGATGTTCCGTGCACTTACTTTTCCGGTAACCATTTTACCAATGCCTTTTGCATTATCGGCAAAGGTATTCCAGGCCATATCCACCCCTACCGGTAAAGCGGCAAAGAAACCATAAGAAATTGTTTTGCGTTGAATTTCATTAAAGTGACCATAAAAACCAATGGCTCCCGAAGTATCTACTTTTACGTTAAACTGTAAAGGTTGTCCTTTGCGGTCTACCGATACAGCTACCGTTTCACCTTTCTTCTTCAGTGCAATTGGTTTAACCTCATCCTGGAAATTAACCGGAACACCATCTACAGCTGTTATACGGTCGCCTACCTGGATGCCGGCTTTCTCTGCACCGTAGCCAGCCATTAAGCTGTCTACAATGGTTTTTAAACGCGGTTCAACAAACAGGCTTTTACCATCTGCCACCTTATTTAAAAAATCGCCCGGCACCTTGATTTCAATCGTCTGGTCGCCACGGATCACGGTTAAAGTTGTATTGCCCATTAAAACTTTAGAACTTTTCAGCTCTTCAAAGCGGATCACTTTATTACCGTTAATGGCTAAGATTTTATCGCCGTTTTTAAGACCGATATCAGCGGCAATTTTACCTACCTGTATACCATTTACCACGGCACTGTTTGGGGTGTAGGTAACACCATATTTAAACGTAAGAATCCAGAAAATGATGATCCCAACAATCACATTTACAATAATACCCCCAAGCATTACAATTAAACGTTGCCAGGCTGGTTTTGAACGAAACTCCCAGGGTTGCGCCGGTTGCGCCATTTGTTCGGTATCCATGCTTTCGTCAATCATACCGGCTATTTTAACATAACCACCTAAAGGCAGCCATCCAACACCATATTCTACATCGCCTTTTTTATAACTAAAGAGCTTAAAGCCCCATGCATCAAAAAACAGATAAAACTTTTCTACTTTAATTCCAAATGCCCTGGCTGCCAAAAAATGCCCTAATTCGTGTAATATAACCAAAATAGACAATCCGAGCAGCAGCTGCCCCGCCATAATCAATCCATTCATATTCTCTTATAAAATTTTTTATTCGTTAGATGTTAAAAGATGTTCTTTGTTACTAATTCGGCCGCTAAGATACGGCTATGTTTATCAGTTTCTAAATAATCGCTCAATTCGGGTTTTTCGGTAAATTTAATGTTTTCCATACAATGGGCAATTACATCGCTCATCTGCAGAAAACCAATCCGATCGTTCAGAAAAGCTTCTACCACCACCTCATTTGCCGCATTTAAAATACAAGGAATGTTACCGCCCCGTTGCAATGCCTCGTAAGCCAGGTTCAGGTTTCTGAAGGTCTCTGTATCGGCCTGCTGAAAACTTAAATTCGGGTAGTCGAGAAAATTAAAACGCTTAAAATCATTTTTTAGCCTCCCGGGATGGGAAAAAGCATACTGAATAGGCAACTTCATATCTGGCAGGCCCATCTGAGCTTTCATCGACCCATCGGTAAACTGCACAATCGAGTGAACAATTGATTGCGGATGTACCACCACATCAACCTGATCGGCATTTAAGTTAAACAGCCATTTTGCCTCTATTACTTCCAGTCCCTTGTTCATCAGGCTGGCCGAATCAATGGTAATCTTGGCACCCATTACCCAGTTTGGATGTTTTAAGGCCTGCTCCTTTTTTACAGACAGCAGAAAATCTTTTTGCTTACCTAAAAATGGTCCGCCGGAAGCTGTGAGATAGATCTTTTCAATTTCATTTGCTTCTTCTCCTGCCAGACATTGAAAGATAGCCGAGTGCTCGGAATCTACCGGTAAAATTTTTACCCGGTGCGCAGCGGCCAGTGCAGTAATCAGCTCGCCTGCAACCACAAGGGTTTCCTTATTGGCCAATGCAATGTCTTTACCCGCACGAATGGCGGCTATGGTTGGTTTTAAACCTACAGAACCCATTAAGGCCGTTAGCACCAGTTCACTGGGTGCATAAGCAGCAGCTTCGCTCAGGGCTTCTTCTCCTGCCAACACCTGTATGTTCTGACCCGACAAAGCATTTTTCACCTCATTATACTGCTCCGTATCGCAGATCACCACCACATCAGGCTTAAATTCAAGTGCCTGCTTAATTAGCAGTCCGGCATTTTTAAGCGCCGATAAAACCCTTACTTTAAATGCTCCGGGATGGTCGCGTACCAC
>JASLGV010000139.1 GCA_030149995.1 Pedobacter sp. | reverse complement strand
AGAAGCCTGCCTGGTAAATGGTAAGGGGATCTTTTTTGCCAAGCTGATTATTATTGCCGGTTTATTACCTATTTTCAGTTTTGAAAAAGTAGAGGGTAAAATGTTTTCGCCACTGGCCTGGACGCTTGGCTTTGCCTTACTTGGTGCGTTGATTTTAACCTTTACACTGGTACCGGTTATGGCCAGTATCCTGCTTAAAAAGAATGTAAGAGAAAAACATAATTTCTTTGTTTCCTGGCTTACCCGCAACTCCATGCGTATTTTTAACAACTGCTTTAAAGGTCGCAAGATTGTATTTCCAGTTACCATTATCATTTTAGTTGCAGGTCTTTTCAGTTTTAAATTTCTCGGTACAGAGTTTTTACCCCAGCTAAACGAGGGTTCTATCTATGTAAGAGCCACCGGCCCTTTAAGCACCTCGCTGGATGAATCGGTAAAACTTTCAAATGAAATGCGCAGGATATTTCTTGGTTTTGATGAGGTGAAACAGGTAATTTCCCAAACGGGAAGACCCGACGACGGAACAGATGCCACCGGTTTTTACAACATTGAGTTCCACGTAGATTTGTTGCCACAGGATGAATGGAAACGGAAGGAGAGCAAAGCCGACCTGATTAACCGCATGCAGGAGAAACTGAAAGTTTTCCCTGGTATTGATCTTAATTTTTCTCAACCCATTTCAGATAACGTAGAAGAAGCCGTTTCGGGCGTAAAAGGTTCCATTGTACTGAAACTCTTTGGCGACGACTTTAAATTTATTGAAGAGCAGGAAGAAAAGATATTCAGCATTATGAAAAAAGTGCATGGTATTGAAGATCTTGGCATCATGCGCAACCTTGGCCAGCCTGAACTTCAGATCAATCTGGATCAGGAAAGAATGGCCTTATACGGCGTAACCACAGCCGATGCGAATGCTGTTATTGAAACGGCTATTGGTGGTAAGGCTGCTACAGAAATTTACGAAGGTGAAAGAAAATTTGAGTTGCGCATCCGGTATCCTGAAAATTTCAGGAACAATGCGGCTTCTATCGGAGATTTACGGGTTCCAACACTTTCGGGCAATAAGGTTCCATTGCGCGAAATAGCCAACATCAATAAGATTATCGGCCCGAGTATGATTTACCGCGATAAACACAAAAGATATGGCGCAATTAAATTCTCGATCAGGGGACGCGATATGGGTAGTACCATTAAAGAAGCCCAGCAAAAAGTAAATGAAGCCATTAAATTGCCTAAAGGTTATACCATGGAATGGGCCGGCGACTTTGAGAACCAGGAACGGGCAACGGCAAGATTGATGCAGGTAGTTCCGATCAGTATCCTGATTATTTTCTTTATTCTCTTTGTTTTATTCGGTACCATAAAAGATTCACTGCTTGTGTTAAACAATGTGCCTTTCGCCATTATAGGTGGTATTTTTGCCCTGCTGATTACCGGAATTAATTTCAGTATCTCTTCCGGGATAGGTTTTATAGCACTCTTTGGTATCTGCGTGCAGAACGGTGTTATTTTAATTACGAAGTTCAAATCCAATATAAACGACATGCGAACCGTGCATCCGGAATGGACTTTTATAGATGCTTTACGCATTGGTGTTGAAAGCCGGATCAGACCTGTAATTATGACCGCTATGATGGCTGCCATTGGTTTATTACCTGCGGCTACTTCAACAGGTATTGGTTCTGAAACTTCTAAACCATTAGCTACAGTTGTAATTGGCGGATTGATTACAGATACGCTCTTTAACCTGTTTATATTCCCGATTGTATTTTACTGGGCCTACCGTAAAAAAGTAAACAATATCAAACCGGCAAGACTTTAACAGTCCGGCCTGGTTTTAAAGATAAACACAACCACAAATATCCAATGTAAAAGCTGCTCTCTAACGAGGCAGCTTTTTAACATTTATGGCAATTGGGTCCGGCAAATGGTCAATTGTTTTGAATAAAGGATTTCGCCCGAATCCTTGTATTTTTCAGGTAATAAACCCGCATAAAAATAATAGCCAGTAAACTCCCAAATACAGATGGTAAAAACTGGCTGTAAGGATGATATTGAGGTAAAACCGTTCCGGTAAAAGCCGAAAGCAAAGCACTAAATGCACTGATCATTTTTAAGATATGTTCGTACATCCACAGGTGAGCATAGATAGGGGTTGGTAGAAAATACCGGCCCAAATCGAATGATACAATCAGCAACAAATAGCCCACCGTACTATAAATAATGACCGGAGACCACATCAGGCCGATTGTTTTAAAATAATAAAGAAAATAGGCCGCTGAAAGTAATGCGCAGAATGCCATAAAAACATCGGTAAACAGCAGTTTATTGGTTTTATTTTTTAGCACACGATATCCCGAATATCCCAGGTAACCACTTAAAACCGTAATCACCAGCAGAAAAGTATTGAGTTTAAAAATAAATACCCCCACCAATCCTGTAAGGATTACAACTCCTAAACAAACAAGAAATATCTGGCCCGAACGCTTATGCAGATACCTGCCCTTTTTAGCGATTAAAGCAAGCAGCCCCGTTAAAAGCGCCAAAGTACCGGCTGCAACATGCACCAGTATGTTTATATTGTGTAAAACAGAAGAAACAATCATATTCAATACTTTTTATACCGCAAAGAACTTATGTCTTTGGGTTAAAAACGTCTGAAAAGGTAGGGAAAGACCTGTAAAAAAGATTTTTTTCAGCTCTTCTGATAGGCATGCGGAGTGGTTCCCGTCATTTCCTTAAATATTTTATTAAAAGATGCCTTGGATCGGAAACCACAATCGAATGCAATGGAAAGAATGGAATAATGGGCAAAAGCCGGATCTTTTAGTTTTTGTTTAACGGCTTCAATCCGGTAGCTGTTTATAAAGTTAAAGAAATTAGCAGAAGCCTGCTGGTTAATTACCTGCGAGAGCTGGTTAGGGGTCAAATTAAGTTGCTGAGCAAGTGTACTCAGACTTAACTGATCGTCTAAAAAAGGCTTGGTTTCCTGCATGTGCAACTTTAGCATTTCAAAGATTTTCCCGGCAGCTTCTTCATTTAATCCCGAACGTTTATAACCGCGGGCAGGTGTTTCTTTTTCACCCATTTCGTTTGAAGGCATGGATAAACTGGCAAACACCGTTGTTTGACGCAAACCAAAATAACCAATAAAATAAACATACAGGGCCAGAATACTCCCCACAACGGCAAACAGATTCTGATAATTAAGCCATCCAAGATGTACACCAAACCTTACAAGAATAAAAAGCCCTGCAAACAAGAACAACAGGGAAATAACGATCCATTTGAGCCACCCCAGGTTAATTTGTTCGGTATAAGAATATTTATTGCTGAGCTGCCGTTGATATTTTACAAGAACAATTAAGCTTTTAACGGTGTAATAAGCCGGCACAACTGCAAGCAAAGCCGTTAAAAAACAGGCTGCTAAAGGATAAACGTCCCTGCTGAAATACGGTATAGCCTGATTAAAAGTAATGTTTCGTGGAGCGGAGATATTAAAACCAAAGGCCAGCAGATTAAATACCAGGTAAGGAAGTACATACTTCCAACTGCCACTCCATTTAAAGTTATTCCCAAAAGACAAAATATAAACATACAGATATAGCACCGCCGCATTTAAGAGCGGTAAGGAAAAACCTAAAACCTGTAACAGGTTAGGTAATAACGGATTTTGAGAGAGATTATCAACATAAAACAATAATTGAAAAGCCATCAGTACCAGCCAGACCATCAGCAGTCGATCGGCTTTTTCTTTCTTACTTTTTGAGCTTAAAAGCAACATCAGGAAAAATCCCTGTATGGCACCGCAAAGCATAAAAGATTTCAGGATCATGTTTAATAAAGGATAAGCCTTTAAAGTTACGGATAAAGCACCATGCCCGAAATTTTTTATCGGCCATTAAACAGATACCGGCAAAACGGATATTGTTTTACCTTACCGGCGTTCGCCAATTTGCTGGCGCCACATGGAATAATAGAGTCCTTTTTGTTCCAGCAGGGTTTCGTGCGAACCGGTTTCGGCGATCAATCCTTTTTCAAGCACGTATATGGTATCGGCATGCATAATGGTAGACAGCCGGTGTGCGATCAAGATGGTCATTTGCTCTCTTCTGCTTGATATTTGACGTATGGTATTGGTTATTTCTTCTTCTGTTAGGGAATCGAGTGCCGAGGTGGCTTCATCAAAAATCAATAAACGTGGTTTTCTAAGCAAGGCGCGCGCAATGGAAAGACGTTGCTTCTCCCCGCCGGAAAGTTTCATTCCGTTTTCGCCCAATATGGTATTTACGCCATTCGAAGCCCGTGCAATCAAACCCGTTGCAGAAGCACGAGCTAAGGCTTCATTTATTTCCGCATCACTGGCCGAAGGGTTTACAAACAACATATTATCACGAATGGAACCGGCATATAGCTGGGTATCCTGCGTTACAAAGCCAATTTGCCTCCGCAGCGGATTATACCGGATCTTTTCAGAAGGAACATCGTTAAAATAGATTTGGCCGGAAACAGGGATATACAGACCAACCAGCAACTTCACCAAGGTTGATTTTCCAGAACCCGATGGTCCCACAAAGGCAATGGTCTGCCCGGTTTTTACCTGAAAGGAAACATCATCAATGGCATTGTAACCGGCTGTTTTATGCCTGAAAACTACATGTTCAAATTTTAAATGTTCCAGCTGGTCGACCGGCACAGAATCTTCGGGCCTTTGTTCAACCGGTTTATGCATCAGCCTATCGAAATTATTTAAGGAAGCATCAGCCTCCCGGTACAGGATAATCATATTACCAAGATCCTGCAAAGGTGTAAAAATAGCCGTTGAGATAAACTGCATGGCAATAAGTTCGCCGGTACTAAGCACTTTTCTGAATATCAGCCACAGCAAGATAAACAAAACGGACTGTTTTAACAGATTGAGCATATTTCCCTGTAAAAAGGAAAGCATGCTTACTTTCCTCGCCTTAAGCATTTCGAGGTTAAATATTTTAAGTGTTTGTCTGTTGAGGCGCCTGATTTCTGAAAATGTTAGCCCCAGGCTTTTAACCAGTTCTATGTTACGGAGGCTTTCGGTTATAACACCCGCCTGCGAATCAGTTTGCCGGTTAATGGAACGTTGAATAGCCTTGATTCTTTTTGATACCAATCCGGTAAGTGATCCGAGTAACAAGACGCCTACAAAAAATACAGGGACCAGCAACCAGTTTTTGTTCAGGCTATACCAG
>JASLGV010000085.1 GCA_030149995.1 Pedobacter sp. | reverse complement strand
TGCAAATTTCCAGTATTCCGATCAACAGATTTAATTGTGCTGCATATTGGTCACCCAAAATTGATGCTATAATTTGTTTATGTCTTGGTACCAAGCCCAAAACCTTGCATAAAAAACCATTTACAAACCAAATAGCGCCCGTGGTATAGGTAACAAACAGGTAAATCAGTGGTTGTTTCATGGATGTTTTCACGTTTAAGACTTTAATACAGGAATGGTTACATCATTTAAGTTTACAAATTTTTTGCTTAGATCAGCAGTCGGTTTAAAGATTTTCGGGTGAAACATACAGGCCAGTGCTTCGATTCCTTGTACAAGTGTACCTACACTTGGTTGTGTAAACATGTCAAAATCGGCCAGGTATACCTGATTGTTTTTAACGGCTTCTAAAGAAGACCAGCCGGCTTTGCTGGTAAGGAGTTGCATTTCATCCAGCGTTCTTTCTACCGTAAAACCACAAGGGGCAATCACAAGAACCTCCGGGTTGTATTTTACTATTTTATCCCAGGCTGTTACAATTGAATCGCCTGCCGGGTTAGAGAGCATATCTACCCCACCGGCAGCTGCAATTTGAAACGGAATCCAATGGCCGCAATTGTATACAGGCTCAATCCATTCCATTAGCATAACCCTTTTCAGGCTTGCGCGTTTTTCACGCAGACGATCTAAAACGTTATCAACTCTTTTCTGCATGCCGGCCAGGTAGTGAAGTGCTTCCTCCTCTTTTCCCATGGCTTTCCCAATGTGCAGGGCACAGTCAAAAACATCCTGCAGATTATTGGGCGATAAGGGCACCAGTAAGGGTTGTTTGCTTAACAGCGACACGGCAGTTTCCGTACAAGCGGTATCAATATTGCAGACTTCGCATACATCCTGTGTGAAGATCAGATCGGGTGCTATTTCTTCAAGTAAAGGCTGATCTACCCAGTATAAACTTTTACCCTGGTTTTTATGTGCAGAAAATATGCGGTCAATTTCGATACTCGAATATTGTTTCCCCTCCAGGATGCAGCGCACAATTTTAGGTTGCATACTGGCTTCTGCAGGGCACTCGAAGGTCACACCATGCAAATCTTTTTCGAGCCCCATATCATAAATCATTTTGGTGGCTGCCGGTAAAAAGGAAACAACTTTCATCTTTTTATATTTAAATGTTAAAGATAAAAAAACCTGTGCGCTTCTTTAAGGAACAGGCTCGAAATAATTTTAATGCAAAAAAGTCTCCCTTTAGCGAAGGAGACTTTCTTGTAAGGTTAATAAACCTTTATATTTTACAATTTAAATACGCTGCTTTTGCAGCTTTAAAACCGGGAACTTTACTTTTAACAATTCAAATGCCCCAAATAATAAGGCTCCATAAAGCAGGGTACCTTCCAGAAACCTCACTTCGAATGGAATGGCTTTAAGCAGGCAATTCCAGTAGCCAGCCAGGTTCTGGGTATACTGTGGGTTTTTATACCAGGGACCAATATCCGTTATAAGCCAGTGGATCAGCACAATGGTAATAATGGAAGCCATCAGGTTAATAACACTGATCTTTTTAAGCATTAAGCGGCCAACCAGTACCATCAAGGCAATGGCCAGATAAGTCCATAATTCTGTAACCAGCATCATATCAGCATATTGCCTGTATATGGTTGTATAAAGTACCACATCACTTAAGAATAAACTTAACAAGGGAAAAGCAAAAGCTTTCAGGTTGTCTTTAAAATAGGCACCGCCAAAAAGTGCGACTGCGCCAATAGAAGAAAAATTGGCAAATTGCAATTGCTCTGAATTAAACGTTACCAGTAAGCGTAAAAGTGTTACCACCAATATAATCAGCAATAAAGTGGCCGTACGTGGATTAAATTTTAAATTTGACATTTCTTTTGGTTTAAGCTGAATAGCTGCCCGTAAAATTGGTGTTCGTTTAAAAGCACCTATTCTATACAAAGTTATATTTTCTTAGCGGATTATTAAAACTTAAGCTTTTATAAAAGTTAAAACGGATCCTGTTACTTACAAAACAGCTAAGCTCAGACTAAAAAAGGTCTGCCATGCATGACAGACCTTATATATAGCACTATTTTTTTTAAAGCAAAGATCCTTATTTAATACCAAGATCGATCGCCCCTTTTACTTCTGTTGAAATTTCGCCCACGCTGCCTGTATTTGCAAGCTGGCCGGTGTAAACTTTAACAAAATCAATGGTGCTTAGCTTTACCTTTTTACCTGTCTGATCAACCGCCCAGTCGATATCGAAGCTGTTGTACCGTTTGGTGTTGTAATCATCACCTGGAGAATAAGAATCGCTGTAGCCCCAATCAAAAGGTGTGCTGATTACAATACTGCCAGCTTTACCCAGCGAAGGTGGTAATAAAGTTCCTTTAAAGGTTAGTGTTTCCTGGTTTTTGGCAAATTCAGGATAAAAATTATGCTTATGGAAATTATTCACTTCTACCACCCCTGTATTTCCCTTATTATCTTTCCATGGAACATTGGCAAAGGCTTTTGGATTGGTGTAGGTAACCTCATAATTTTTGGTGGTGGTGGCTTTATCATATTCGCTTCCAGCCAGCTCGTACCATGGGTCATCAGGCAAACCGTTTCCATTTATATCCTGGCTCACCATTACAATTCCAGGTTCTGAGAAATGGTAAGGAGCACCCGATGGGTTACCGTAAATACCAAAATCGTAACCTGTATTATTTTTTACTGAATGGTCAAATCCAAAAATAATATACCCACCAAAACTACCCAACGAAACCAGGTTATCGGTATTGCCTATTAATTTCTGAGCTTGTTCAGGTGTACCCGATAATTCATTTACAAACTGCCCCGGTGCCGGTAAGTATTCAAATACTTTGCTGATAAATTTACTGCTGCCAGGTGTTATATCCACTACGGGAACAGGCACATCAATGGTATAACGATGGGTGTAGGTACCAGCACTGTTCGAAGCGGTATATTGTAAAAGGTAGGTGCCAGCCTGTAGGGCGGTGAAATCATAGAAGTAAACAGTACTTACTACTTTTCCATCCAGCTTCCATTCGTGCGAAAATCCCTGGGTATTATTGGTAGCAGCCTCAAACTTTTGTGTGGTGTTTACCTGTTTAGTAATTGCATCAGCCGTTACGCTCAGTTTTACATCGGGAGCAAGTATACCCGCTTTATCATTCTTACTGCAGGCATATAACAATACGGCTGATACCAAAAGACTTAAAATAATCTTCCTCATATCGGTTATTTCATTTTAAATGCCAGGTACGCAGGGATATCGCCGGTTACAAAAGAAGTTACTTGCTTACCGGTTTTATCAAAGCAATACAAAGTTCCTGGTGTTGTATAATTTTTAGCATCAGTTACATATACAAAACCAGTAACCGGATCTACAGCAATTCCAAATGGTTTAACAATCTTTGTATCGGTTCCATCTGTAATGAATTTATCGCTAACCACCGTTTCATTTTTAACATTAATCTTTACGTAGGTAGAAGCTTTGGTGTTGAAATTATACGAATATAAGTATGCCTCATCTCCATTAATCCATAAATTGGTAACCGGGATATCAAATGTTTTTTTAATTGCATCTGTTTTACTATCAATAACCACTAATTTTGATGGGATATCTTCATAATTACCTCTTGAAGTTACATAGATATCGCCATAAGTATCTGCTTGCATGTGTTCAAGGTTAATGGCTACATCAATCTTTTTGATCTCTTTATTGGTTGTTAAATCAACAACAGAAACAGTTCTGTCGTAGTTTGGATAGTTATATCCACCAGAATTGGCTACATATAATTTATTACCTACAACGGCCATTTCTTCCGGCTGATTGCCAACCGTTATTTTTGCTTTAATGGTGCTCAGCGCTGTGGTATCGATAACCGCTACATAACCTTCGTAAGAAGTTACATAGGCAAAGTTTTTGTTAAATGTTACGTAGCGACAGTTTGGAATATCAATTTTAGCTACCCTTTTCGCTGTTTTTGCATCCAACACTTCAACTTTGTCGCTGCCATTTACAACCACATACATTTTAGAACCGTAAATCTTAATATCGTTTCCAACATCGCCTAATCCAAGTGTTATTTCTGGATTGGCTGCACCATAGATATCGCGGGTATATTTTCCGGTTTCATAATTGTAGTAATCGATAGAAGATTTATTACTTCCCCAATTGGCTTGATTTAACACATAAAGTCCTTGTACCACGGGCGATGGCTGTGCCGGTCCATTGGTAGAATCCTCCGGGTTAACACGGTCTTTCCTGCAGGCAAAAGTCAGGGCTACCAGGAGGATTAATCCACTGTTTCTAAGTGTTTTGTAAAAGTTATTTTTCATAATATAAAATTGATTTAAAATTTAATTGCTGCATTAATTCTGTAGTTACGTCCCGGCATCGGGTAATTAAGCACTACATCGTAATATTGATTGAGCAGGTTGTTGATTTCTGCCTGTATGGTTAATGTCTGTTTTTTAAGGTTAAACCGGATGCCTGCAGCAACATCATGGGTATACCAGGGTTGCATATAATTACGCGGTATATTGGTTTGCTGACTGTAACGCTCGCCGGTATAAATAAAGGCATAGTTAAAGG
>JASLGV010000069.1 GCA_030149995.1 Pedobacter sp. | reverse complement strand
GGTCAGCCTGCTGACCGGATTTTTTGCTTTCTGGCTAAGCGATTATGTATACGGCTATTTTCTGCTCATTCCTATACGTAAAATACCATTTTAAAATTAAACTATTCAATAATTATATTGAATAGTTTAATTTTTTATACTTTTGTGTTGAAACTTAAAAAGGAAAAAAATGAATAACGGAAAAATAACAGTAGCAGAATTACAACAACTATTTGAAAAAGGAATCCCTGTAAGTGTGTTGGACATCCGTTTGCAGGACCAAAGAGACGAATGGCTGATTACGGGCAGCATTCACAAAAATGTTTACGAAGGTTTGAAGCAGGGCGATGAAAATATCTTAAATGGAATTGACCTCCCAAAAGATATACCTGTTGTTACGGTCTGTGCTGCGGGTGTAACAGCTGTAGCTGCAACAGACATTTTAAATGAAAAGGGATATGATGCCTACACGCTGGCGGGTGGTATGAAAGCCTGGAATTATGCCTGGAGCCTTGCAGAAATAGAAGATCCACAATTAAAACTGATCCAGGTGCGGCGGGTAGCCAAGGGATGTATCTCTTATATTGTTGGTTCGGGTAATGAAGCCGTTGTAATAGATGCAGGGTTGGATCCTGAGGTATATATTGGTCTGGCCAAAAAAAATAACTGGACCATTAAGTTCGCAATGGATACACATATACACGCAGACTATATTTCGCGGACAATTGATCTGGTAAACGCTACCGGTGCAACCCATCTCTTTTCTGCGGAGGCCGCAGTAGATTATAATTTCAAACCCTTTGCAGATGGAACATTTATTCATTTCGGGAGCGTCGAATTGAAAGCTATATACACACCGGGACATACATCAGAAAGTATCTCATATTACATAAACGGAAAGTATTTGCTAACAGGCGATACCTTATTTGTTGAAGGGGTGGGGAGACCTGATCTGAAGGCTGATTCACAACAGATTATTCAAAAAGCCGGTCAGTTATTCGAATCGCTGGAAAGCATTAAACGCCTGGCAAAAGAAACATGGATTTTACCTGCTCATACTTCGCAATCTGTTGCCTTCGATAAAAAGATTATCGGGGCCGCATTAGGCGAGTTAAAAGAAACAATTTCATTATTAAAACTTACGAAGGAATCGTTTATAAAACAAACCATTCAGCGTATACCGGCAACACCAGCTAATTATATCCAGATTGCAGCACTGAATAAAGCCGGAAATTATGATGGGTTTAATCCGGCAGATCTGGAAGCAGGTGCCAATCGTTGTGCAGTTTCATAAGATTAAGTACAGATGACGATGAAAAATTTACAGCTTGGATTAAAAGAAAACTGGCAACAATTTACTTTGCTCGTGCTGGTTAACATGATGGTAGGTGGAATGGTTGGGCTGGAACGAACGGTTGTGCCGCTTGTTGGAACAGAGGAATTTAAAATTGGCTCGGATGTAGTCATTTTCTCCTTTATCATCACATTCGGACTTGTAAAGGCTTTTACCAATTTGATATCCGGCATACTGGCCGATAAATATACCCGTAAGAAAGTGTTGATCTGGGGCTGGATGGCCGGTTTACCGGTACCTTTTATGCTGGCATGGGGACCTGGCTGGAACTGGATTTTATGGGCCAATGTTTTTTTGGGCGTGAGCCAGGGATTGGCCTGGTCTATGACTGTTAACATGAAAATAGACCTTGTGGGGCCAAAAAAACGGGGCTTTGCCATGGGCCTTAATGAAGCTGCGGGTTACGGAGCTGTGGGCTTTACAGCATTACTTACCGGGTACCTTGCTTCGCACTACGGGCTGCGGCCGCAACCTTTCTATATTGGTATTGTTTATACTTTTATTGGCCTTTTACTTTCCGTGCTTGTTATTCATGATACGAGAAAGCATGCGCAATTAGAAGCGGGGCAGGTAAATGCTGTATCTCCCGGCGAAAAAGTACAAAAGCCAGGATTACTGTGGGTATTCAGGGAAACATCATTTAAAAATAAAAACCTTTTTGCAGCCTCGCAGGCTGGGCTAATCAACAACCTCAACGATGGAATGTCCTGGGGAGTATTTCCCTTGCTGTTTATATCAATGGGCGTAAGTCTGGAAGGTGTAGGGTGGATTAAAGCCATTTATCCTGTGGTGTGGGGAGCCGGGCAGCTTATAACCGGGCCTCTGGCAGATAGGATTGGTAGAAAGCCGCTTATCGTATGGGGCATGTTTGTACAGGTTTTGGGGCATCTTGTAATCGGACTGGAATGGCTTGAACCCCTGGCCTCGGGCATTACAGGATCGGTATTGCTGGGAACGGGAACCGCCATGGTTTATCCGGCTCTGCTGGCAGCCGTAAGTGATGCAGCCCATCCATCGTGGAGAGCCTCTTCATTGGGCGTTTATCGCTTCTGGCGCGATATGGGGTATGCCATGGGCGCACTAATGGCCGGTATTGTTGGAAATCTGTTTGGTTTGATGTGGGCTGTACACATAGCCGGAATCATCACCCTGGTTTCGGGTATAGTGGTGTGGGTAAAGATGAAGGAAACAAAAACGCTGAGTTGAGGACAGATCAGATTTTATAATTAATATGGTTATAATAGCAGGGGCATTCTTTTTAGCCCCGGCTATAAATTCAGCAATTATTTACCTCCTGTTATGGCTAAGAAGGCACCAAGAGAGTCGCAGTAATCGCGCCAATAGGTGATTTCGCGGTTTTTAAGGGTAATGATGGAGCAGAAACGACCATTATATGGATTTCCGGTAGAAGGAATGGTGCCATGTACTTCATATTCGAGTGTAACTATACCCTGCTCCTGATCTTTGTAAATTCTAAGATGATCGGCCTTGTCCAATTGGTTGGTGTAACCTGCAAACCAATCCATATAAGTTTTACGCCCTTCCATTTTATTGGTAAAACCGGGAAAGGTATAGAGAAACTCAAATACGGCATCTTCTGCAACCGCATCCCAAAAATGCTCACCATCTACTTCCCCTGCAAGCCCTTCCATAACGATGTTATAAAAAGGATCTGCGTTTTTTCTGAATGCAGGATGGTTCCTGTCTACTTTTCTTGTTTTCGTCGAATTGGTCATGTTAAATATTATTTATATAGACAACAAAATTAAGATGGATGTTCGACAGAGGTATGTCAGGGGTTTAGAATGGTTCCATGATATTTTTGAAAATATTGCTGTAAGGTTAATGGCCGGGGTTCAAAATGATTACCGGTAACCTCTACCTTTTGTATTCTGTCGAGACGAAAAAATCTATAATCTTCGCGAAGGGTACACCAGGCGAGCAGCAGCCAGTTTTCTTCAGAGCTTACTAAGGCAAAAGGTTCGACAGATCTAAATGTCTGAATTTTGTTTTCATCTTCGTACGCTATTTTTACCAGCAAGTGATTGGTTAATGCATGCTGCAGGGAAGAAAGAAAATTGCTCGACCGCTCTTTGGCTGCGTTTATTCCGAAATATGTATACTCACTCAGGTGATTGGCCTTATCTCTGACAGAATACCTCAATATAGCTTTGATTTTGGACATGGCTTCGGTATAAGCACCAACAAATGAAGCATCTTTATTTCTCGAAATGAGCTTTTCTGCGGTGATTAATGCATTGGCCTCGTGTTCATTGAGCATAACAGGGGCCAGCCGGTAACCTTCCATCAGGCTGTAACCTTTCCCTTCTTCTGTTGTTACAGGTACACCTGCCTGTTCAAGAACTTTAATGTCGCGGTAAATGGTGCGCACACTTACGCTGAATTTCTCGGCTAACCTGGCAGCTGTTACTAATTTTGCACTTTGCAACTGCGTCAATATGGAAATTAACCTCGCAATTCTTTTAACATCCTTTTCTATCATTGTTGTAATCCTAAATTTAATCATTTAAAATTTAGTTATTTTTTTGATATCAAACGTGAAAAGGGAAAAAGTTCTTTCTAATGGCACATGTTGCCGGTTTAACGAGGATCGTCTATTTTAATTACAATTTTACCAAAACTACCTTTTGCCAAATGTTTATATGCTTCTATTGCTTCATCAAACGAATAGACTGTGTCTATAACTGGTTTTATATGAAAGTCTGAAAAAGCAGAAGAGAGTTCTTCGAACGCTTTTTTGTGCCCTACATAAATTCCTTGTAACCGTACTTGTTTATTTACAATTGCAAACATATTTATACTGGCATTCCATCCTTCCAGGCATCCGATAACATAAATGGAACCCTGGTATGCAGCAGCCTCTATCGATTTGTTTATGTTGTTTCCGCCCACCACTTCCAATACATGTTGAACACCCTTACCTCCTGTTATTTTAAGAACTTCTTTTTCCCAATCCGGGAAATCTGTATAATTAATTACATAATCTGCTCCCAGCTCTTTTAAACGTAAAGCTTTTGTCTGACTGCCAGTAGTTGCAATAACCTTGGCACCGTGTGCAATTGCAATTTGAGCCGCAAACAGAGATACAACACCTGTACCCAATATCAACACGGTATCTCCTGGCCGAATTTTACCATATTCCACCAGCGCGAACCAACTTGTAAGAGCGGCAACAGGCAGGGTTGAAGCCTCTTCATCAGACAAATTTTTGGGAGCAGGTACTGCGCCGTTCTCAGATAAGATCATATATGTTGCCAGGCTGCCGTCAAGTGGCCCTCCGATGGCATCCGGGGCATAATCCCTTTCCGGCATTCCTTCCTGCCATCCCGGATAAAGATGAGAAATGACGCGGTCTCCAATTTTAAATCTTTTCACGCCTTTGCCAATCTGTACAATTTCTCCACAGGCATCAGAAAGTGGAATAAAAGCTTTTGAACCGCCTAAATAATCTCCATTAATGATCGAATTATCCCTATAGTTTAAAGAAACAGCCTTAATCTTGACTAAAATT
>JASLGV010000030.1 GCA_030149995.1 Pedobacter sp. | reverse complement strand
ACGGAGAACTGGAGCCGGCCAAAAGAAGAGGTCGACGCCTTAATGGAAATCCTTATTGCCACCATCAACAAAGAAACAGATACGCTTAATAAAAATCAGGTACGGCTTAACGCCATTGGCAACATTGAATCATTGCCACAGCAATGTATAGATGACCTTAACGAAGCCATGGCCAAAACCGCGCATAATGAGAAATGCACGTTAACACTTGCGCTCAGTTACAGCGCCAAATGGGAAATTGTAGAAGCTGCAAAAAAAATAGCACTTGCAGTAAAAAACAACGAAATATCAATTGATGATATCGACGAAAACCTGTTTTCTTCTAAACTGACAACACTGAATATTCCGGACCCAGAACTTATGATCAGGACCAGTGGCGAACATCGGATCAGCAATTATTTGCTTTGGCAAATGGCTTACACAGAGTTTTATTTTACCGATGTTTTATGGCCCGATTTCAGAAGAGAAAATCTTTTTGAGGCCATTGTAGACTATCAAAAACGCGAGCGTCGTTTTGGTAAAATTAGTGAACAATTAAACTAATTTTTCTTTTAACACTTTTTAACAAGCGTTTAAACTAACTTAGCACCACTTTATACGATAAATAAAACCACATCAGGGAAATAAAGAAGTCAATTATTTGTAAACTTTAAAACCCCATGTGGCCCATTACTGAACAAATTATTTTAATGAAAAGAATATTTCAAGTTTTAATCCTATTAGTTTTAGCCGCTCCGGCCTTTGCTCAAATACGTCCACAAGGTCAGGCTCCGGCAACGCCCTCTTTAAAGGTTGGTGGTTTAGATCTCGATTATTTCAATCCTAAAGAATATATCATAGGGGGTACAACCATTGTGGGTACCCAATACCTCGATAAAGAAGTTTTGGTAACCTTATCTAAATTAGCCAAAGGCGATAAAGTGGTACTGCCAGGTGAAGCAACAAGCGACGCTATTAAGACACTATGGGCACAGGGTTTGTTTGATGATATAAAAATTAACATTGAAAGAATTGTTCAGGACACCGTATACTTTGAAATAGATGTAGCCGAACGCCCGCGTTTAAGTGCTATTGAATTAAAAGGGATTCGTAAATCTGAAAAAACAGCCATTCAGGAAAAACTGAATGATAAAACAGGTAAAATCGTAAATGATAACCTGTACAATACCACTTCGGCAATTGTAAAAAAATACCTGCTTGATAAAGGATTTTTCTTTACAACCATTGATTATAAAACCCGCAAAGATCCAAACGGCGAAAACAGCGTGGTATTGGAAGCCAATATCAATAAAGGCCATCGTGTTAAAGTGCAGCATATTGATTTTACGGGTAATAAAGATTTTAAATCAGCAAAACTTCGTTCATTCTTGAAAAACCCGAAACAGCGCGCATGGTGGCGCCTATGGGGCTCTGGTAAATTCAGTAAAGAAAAATACGAAGAGAATAAAGTGAAGATGATCGCCAAACTGCACGAAAAGGGTTATCGTGATGCCGAACTTCTGAAAGACAGTATTTATCAGTACAATGATAAAAAGGTAAACATCAAAATGGATATTTACGAAGGACGTAAATACTATTTCGGTAACATTACCTGGGCAGGAAATGCCATCTACCCGGATAGTATTTTAAGAAAAGTGCTAACCATAGAAAAAGGAGATGTATTCAGCGAAGAAAGATTAAACAAAAAACTGAATGGCGGTGGTGAGAACGGTGGCGATATTAACAGTATGTATACTGATAATGGTTACTTAACCTTTAATATTGATCCGGTACAGACCAAAATTTACGGAGATACGGTAGATGTTGAATTGCGCATCTATGAAGGTCCTCAGTATACCAACAACCGTATTACCTTAAAAGGAAATACCATTACAAATGATAAAGTTGTAATGCGCGAAATCCGTACCAAACCGGGACAAAAATTCAGTAAGAGTGATTTAATCCGTACCATTCGTGAAATTGGTCAGCTGGGTAACTTTGAAGAATCTAAAACAGTACCAACCCCACGCCCGAATCCGGCCGATGGAACCGTTGATATTGAATATGCCGTAGAGGAGAAACCTTCAGACCAGGTTGAGCTTTCGGGTGGTTTTGGTGGCGGTCGGGTAATCGGTACCCTGGGTCTTACCTTTAACAACTTCTCGTTACGTAATTTATTTAATCTGAAATCATACAAACCTTTACCAAAAGGAGATGGACAGAAATTAAGTTTACGTGGACAAACCAACGGAAAGTATTACCAGTCTTATAGCTTCTCTTTCTCGCAACCTTGGTTTGGTGGCGAAAAACCAGTAAGCTTTGGTGTAAGTGCATTTACCTCGTTGCAATCAAATGGTTACAGCTCATCCAATTCACTCTATCAAAAAATACGTTTAAATGGTGTAACAGTAAGTTTGGGTAAACGTTTGAACTGGCCGGATAACTATTTCCAGATCAGCCATGCCATTAACCTGCAACAATATATCCTGAACAATTATTCAGGTTACCTGTTCAATACCGGTACTTCATACAACTTAAACTTATCACAGGAAATAAGCCGCGATTCAAGAGATTCGCCTATTTATCCTAAATCGGGTTCATACCTGCGCTTTACCGTACAGGCTACACCGCCATATTCATTGTTGAACCATGTAAACTATGCAACAGCATCTGATAAGCTTAAATATAGATTTACAGAATACCACAAATGGAAATTCGATTCTCAGTTTTATCAACGTGTAGTAGGTAACCTGGTGATTAAAGCACAAGCACAATTCGGTTTCTTAGGTTCTTACAACAGCGCTGTTGGACAGTCTGCCTTTGAACGTTTCAAATTGGGTGGTGATGGTATGCAGGGATTCGACTTCTTACAAGGATCGGAGTTAATCGCGATGCGTGGTTATTCAAACAACAGTGTAATCCCGGTAGGGGCAGATCCAAACATTGCACAAAGCTCGGGTAGCCCGATCTATACCAAGTATGTAATGGAAGCACGTTACCCGGTTATTTCAAGTCAGCAGGCAACAGCTTTTGCACTAATCTTTGCTGAGGGTGGTAATACCTGGAACAGGTTTAACGACTTTAATCCTTTTAACATCAGACGTTCGGTAGGTGTGGGTGCACGTATCTTCCTGCCAATTTTCGGATTACTTGGACTTGACTACGGTTATGGATTTGATAAGATTCCAGGTTTGCCGGATGCCAACAAAGGACAATTCCACTTTAGTATTGCACAACAATTGGGTGGATTTTAATTGCTAAACAGCGAAAAAATAGTTAAATATGCAATAAAGTTTTATAAGTGGAGTTTATACAAATTCAGACTTATAAAAAATTAAAATAAATTATAAAAGCCTGCCCATACACCCGCTCATAAACGGTTGTCTGAGCAGGCTTTAAAACGAAAAATTAATAACACACCAATGAAAAAATATCTTTTTATAGCTTTATTGCTTTGTGCATCTTCTGGTGTTTTTGCACAAAAATTTGCGTACGTAGATACCGAGTATATTTTAAAGTACCTACCTGAGTATAAATCTGCATTAAGTCAGCTGGATGTTGCTTCTAAACAATGGCAGCAACAGGCAGATCAGAATTTTGCTGAAATTGACCGGATGTATAAAGCTTATCAGGCAGATCAGGTTCTTTTAACAGACGATATGCGTAAGCGCCGCGAAAATGAAATTATTGAAAAAGAAAAACAGGCAAAAGAATTTCAACGTCAGAAATTTGGCCCGGATGGAGAACTTTTTCAAAGCAGAATAAAATTAATCAAACCCATACAAGATAAAGTAGCCGGTGTAATTAAAGACATTGCCAAAGCAAAATATCTTGATTTTGTGTTCGATAAAAGCAGCGAGGCAACCATGATGATCTACGCCAGCAGCAGCTACGACCTAAGTAATGATGTGATTACAAAATTAGGTTACAAACCAGGGCCGGTAAGTAATTAATTATTTATATTCGCCCGTCAAGATTAGAAAAACAATTAAAAAAATAAAGTAAAACAGAAATGAGAAAGTTAATTAACGTATTCTTTGTAGCAGCAGGTTTATTGTTTACAGCGAATATGGCAAGTGCGCAACAAAAAATCGGTCACATCAATTCAGAAGAAGTTTTTGCAAGTCTTCCGGAAGCCAAAACAGCTCAGGCAACTTTGGAAAACCTTTCAAAACAAAAACAAACGGAGATTGATGGAATGATCAAAGAATACCAAACTAAATATGCAGCAGCAGAGGCTAAGCAAAAAACATTGAGCGAAGCCAATAAAGATGTAGTAGGTAAAGAACTTCAGCAAGCAGGTCAGGAAATTCAAGACCTGGCAAAACGTATTGACGATTCAAAAACCAAAGCTTCTCAGGATCTTGGTCAGAAACAAGGTGAATTGTTTCAGCCAATTCAAACTAAAGTAGCTAAAGTGATTGAGCAAGTAGCTAAAGAAAAAGGTTTGGCTTACGTTTTTGACATTTCTAACGGTCAGGGTGGAAACAACCTGGTATTCTGGGAAGGTGGCGACGACATTACAGACGCTGTAAAAGCAAAATTGGGTATTTCTGCAGCCGCAGCAAAACCAGC
>JASLGV010000026.1 GCA_030149995.1 Pedobacter sp. | reverse complement strand
GCTTTAATGGCATCTCCGGAACTAAATCCTGGTTTTGGAATGGCATTGACCTGGATCGAGTTAAACAGGTTATAACGTGAAGCCGTTTCTGATCCGTAAATACGGGTAAGTTTCACCAACGTATTAATCGGAACCATCTCTCCACGGTTATTTTTTACAAATACGCGGTCAATAGAAGAAGGATCTGCACGATCGTTTACATCTGCCTGTACCACCACACGGTAGTATTTTCCAAAGCGGTTGAAATCTGAAGCCTGTGCACTTCCAAAATAGGTTTGCATGGTTTGCAGAATGTCTTTTACGCTTACCCCCAGCTGATCGGCCTTTTCGTCGTTAACTTCCATCTGCAACTGCGGATAGTCTGCTTTAAAACTTGTAAAAGCCACGGCAATTTCCTTACGTTTCATCAGCTCGCCGATAAAGTTTTGAGAAATTCCGCTAAATTTATCCAGTTTACCGCCTGTTTTATCCTGTAATACAAGATCGAGCGCCTCTACGTTACTAAAACCCGGAACCGTTGGAAAACTGAATACGAAAAAGCTACCGCCCGAAATAGAGCCTAATTTTCCACGTACCTCGTTCATAATGGCATCGATGTTCTTAACCTTGCCCCTGTCTTCGTTTGGTTTAAGCAACACAAAGATAACGGCAGCAGAAGGACTGGTTGATTGCGTTAAAAGGTTAAACCCGGAAATAGCCGTTACAAAGCGCGAAGCGTCCATTGCTTTTAAGGTATTTTCGGCTTCGGTCATTACCTTTTGTGTTCCGTCTAAAGAAGTACCGGAAGGTGTATTAACCGCAATGGCCACAAAGCCCTGGTCTTCTGTAGGAATAAATCCGGTTGGCGTTGTTTTGACCATTAGAATGGTTGCCAGGGTAATTAAACCCAAGGCACCCAATCCAACCCATTTCTTACGTACCAGGAATTTTAATCCGCCTACATAGCGGTTTGTTAAAGCATTAAAGCTGTGGTTAAACCCGGCAAAGAATTTTTCTTTAAATCCTTTTTTAACCGGTTGTTCCTCTGTATGTGCTCCGTGTGTATCTTTTAAAAATAACGCGGCAAGTGCCGGACTTAATGTTAAAGCGTTGATGGCCGAAATGATAATCGCAATGGCCATGGTAAAGGCAAACTGTCTGTAAAACAAACCGGTTGAACCTTCCATAAAACCAACCGGAAGAAACACCGCAGCCATAACGAGCGTAATGGAAATAATGGCACCCGTAATTTCGTGCATGGCTTCGTGTGTGGCCACTTTTGGCGATACATGTTTATGTTCCATCTTGGCGTGTACGGCCTCTACCACCACAATCGCATCATCCACCACAATACCAATGGCCAGGATCAAAGCAAATAAGGTTAACAGGTTTATAGAGAAACCAAACAGCTGCATAAAGAAGAACGTTCCTAAAATAGCTACCGGAACCGCAATGGCCGGAATTAAGGTCGATCTGAAATCCTGTAAAAACAAGAATACAACAATAAATACCAGGATAAAAGCTTCGAGCAGGGTATGTTGTACCTGTTCAATAGACTGATCCAAAGATACTTTTGTACTGTAAAAAATATTGTGTTTAATACCCGTTGGAAAATCTTTCGATGCCTTAATCATTAATTTATTAATGGCAATCTGGATCTCGTTGGAGTTGGAACCTGCAAGCTGAATAACCCCGATTACAATTCCCTTACGACCATTTAAACGGGTTAAACTGTTGTAAGAGTAAGCACCCAGCTCTACGCGGGCAACATCTTTTAAATGTAAAACAGAACCATCTGCATTTGAACGTATAGCAATATTTTCATATTCTTCTGGTTTAGTCAGTTTTCCTTTATACTTAATTACATATTCGAATACTTCTTTGCTGCGCTCACCAAATTTACCTGGCGCCGCTTCCAGACTTTTATCCTGAATGGCTCTCATAACCTCGTTCGGTGTAATTTTATAAGTTGCCATTTGGGTTGGATTAAGCCATACCCGCATAGAATAATCTTTAACACCTCCAAAGATGGATGCCGAACCAACGCCTGGGATCCTTTTTAATTCAGGAATAATGTTAATCTGCGCATAGTTGGCCACAAAAGTCTGATCGTATTTCGACTCGTCTTCTGTATACATACCGATGGCCATAATAAAACTATTCTGTTGTTTGGCCGTGGTAACACCTTGCTGTACCACCTCTGCCGGCAACTGGCTGGTTGCCTGTGCCACGCGGTTCTGAACGTTTACCGCTGCCTGATCCGCATTGGTACCCAGCTTAAAGAAAACGGTAATGGCCAGAGAGCCGTCGTTACTGGCTGTTGAGCTCATGTAAGTCATGTTCTCTACCCCATTGATAGATTCTTCAAGTGATGGCGCAACCGAACGCAGAACCGTTTCGGCATTTGCTCCCGGATAAACAGCCGTTACCAATACCGAAGGTGGGGCAATATCGGGGAATTGTTGTAAGGGCAATTTCGTTAAACCAAGTACCCCGAGTATAACCAGTAAGATGGAAATAACGGTGGCCAGTACCGGTCTTTGTATAAAAATTTTAAACATTTTCTTTAATTATTTTTTAGAAACTAATTTGGCAGCACTTTCTGTTTTGCGTTCTGGTTGTATAAGCTGCCCGTCCTGAAGGTGATCAAGTCCGCTTAATACAATCTGGTCTCCTGCTTGTATACCATCTTTTATCAGGTAATTGGTACCACTTTTGCCCGCGATGCTGATGGCTTGTTTTACAACTTTATTTTCTTTGTTCAATGCATATACAAAAACTTTATCCTGCATTTCTACGGTAGCAGATTGTGGCACCAGAATGGCATCTGCATGCGCAAGACCTAAGCGGATCTTTCCGGTATTACCTGAGCGTAAAATTCCGTTCTGATTGGCAAAACTCGCTCTTAAGGTAATGGCACCTGTATTTTTATCAAATTGCCCGTCTATCATATCAATATGCCCTTTTACAGGATAAACAGATTGATCGGATAACAATAATTCTACTGCTGGCAGATGCTTAATGCGATCGGCAGGTGTTTTACCCGGATATCTGGCGTTAAAAGCATTAAAATCATTTTCGCCTAAAGAGAAATATACCCTTACCTCATGTATATCCGAAAGCTGGGTTAAAGCAACCGGGTCTGCAGGGGCAACAAGACTTCCTTGTTTTTTAGGGATGCGGCCAATATAACCGTTAACCGTTGCTTTAACATCTGTATAGCCCAGGTTGATCTGCGCAGATGCCACACCGGCTTTAGCCTGCTCTACATTTGCCTGTGCAATTTTTAAAGCGGCCTTTGCAGTTTTTAACTGGTAATCTGAAACAACTTTGTTCTGTACCAGCGGGGTAAGTTTTTCAACTTCAAGCTGTGCATTTAAAACTGCTGCTTCTGCTGCGTGCAGACTGGCTTTTGCATTGTTTAAAGCTTCTCTGTAAGGGTTGTCGTCAATTTTAAAAAGTGTTTGTCCGGCTGTTACATAAGCACCTTCGCTTACCAGCACACTTTTAAGATATCCGCTTACCTGCGGACGAACATCAATATCTACCGCTCCCTGAACAGAGGCCGGATATTCAACAAAAGTAGTTTCATCACTTTTGCTCACCAGACCTACAGGCAAAGAAGGCGGTGGTGGTGCTGCAGATTCTGACTTAGCCGACTTGCAGGCTTGTAAAGCAACCGAAAAGATTGCCAAAATTAACATTGTTTTAACAGCATTAAATAACTTAACACTGTTAGATGATAAGAAAAAACGACGTAGGGGTTTCATATAAATTGTAATTTAAATTAATGGCAATAAACTATTTAACACTGTTAAATAAGTGGGTAAAAAATTTTAGTTGGTAATCGACAAAGTAATGCCTTTAATGGCATCCTTTAAAATTTGCTGGTTCAGTTCATTACTTGTTCTTCCGTTGGGACGAATGATGTTAATCGAAATTAAGCCATGTATAATAGACCAATAGGTATAATATATTTTGCAAATATCCATTTCGCTTGCCGGCTTATCAAAAAGAGACCCGATCACATCCGCCATCATGGTACCAATATTTTCTGCTTCGGGCAGTGCTTTCTGAACATCGCAGCAACTCATGTCAACGCCATACATCAGCTTGTAGTATTCCAGGTTTTCAAAAGCAAAGTTCCAGTAGGCGATCCACATGGCTTCTATCTTTTTTTCCGGAGTAGTAGCCCCATCTCTGGCAGCTTTGATTTCCCTGCCCAAAATCACATAACCAAGTCGGGTTAGCTCTAATAAGATCCCCTCCTTATTGGCAAAATATTCGTAAATAATGGGAGCAGTGTACTCAATCTGATCGGCAATTTTACGCATACTCAAAGCCTGCCACCCCTCTGTTTGTACAATAAGGAGTGCGGCATCCAGAATTTTGGTCCTGGTTTCATCTTTTAATCGTAAAATTCTTTCTTTACTTCCCACAACTAAGCAGCTGTAAAATAATCTAACACTGTTAAGCAAAGGTATATCGTATTTTAGAATTCCAAATCATCCGTTTGTCATAACATTAAAATAATATAAATTGCTTTATAAAGGATGCCCCCCTTCTCTATTCTTTCTTTAACTGAAGATGAAAGGGGGCATGCCTGTTTAAATATTCCAGATAAAAGGTGCTTCCCTGATAAATCTTTTATCAACCAGCTGTTCAGTTATAAACAAAGCCAGGTTTGAAGCATGAATGTGACTGCCACGGCAGTCTGTTAAACTGGTATCAATCGCTCCAACCACATCTGTCTGCTCAATCAAAGGCAAACGAACCATCGTCCATTGAACCGGGCTCTCCTGCAGCATTTCATACTCAGTTTGTTTATTGGCGGTCGTAAGCGGATAATTGGCATGCATCCAGTTGGTCGCTCCCTGTGTATTTACGCCCTTTTCATCTTTGTCTGTATTAACATTTAAACCCGTAATCACAATATAACGTTGTAAGCCATGATGTGCCATGGCCTGTAAAATATGACTTGTTGAACGGGTAAAAATATCTGTTGTACTTGCCGGTGTCCCCATTCCAAGTGCGCTTATTACCACCTGGCAGTCTTTAAGCAAGGTTTTTACAGTTTCATAATCTTCAACCTTACCGGGCACAATATCCAGTAAGGTATGTTTGAAAGTTATTTTTTCAGGATTTCTGACCAGTGCTCTTACCGGGTATTGTCGGGTTAAAAGGTTTTGTAATATATATTGGCCGGCCTTTCCGGTGCCTCCAATCAATGCGATTTTTAAAGATTGCATATAAAGCTTTATAAAATTTTAGAAATGAACAGACAGCCCTAACATCAGGATGCCAAGGCCTGCAAAAGCGAACCTTTTGCATTGAACAATATTTTATAAAGCGATTTTAATGATGCAAATATCTGTTAAATAATCAATAAAAAAATATTTTTATCATCTTTCTCTCCTTTCTAAGCGTGCCGGTACTCAGCCCGTAAAATCTTTCATAAAATTTTTCACGTTGCTTTCCAGGTTACCGCCGGCAATGGCTTTTACAAAGGCTGTTCCGATAATCGCCCCGTTCGCATACGCACAGGCTTTGTCAAAAGTTTCTTTATCACTGATTCCAAAACCGATCATGGTTGGATTTTTAAGATTCATGTCCTTAATCCGACCAAAATAGTTTTCCGTAGCCTCACCGACTGATAAATTCTTACCTGTAGTGGCAGAAGAAGATAGCAAATAGATAAAACCATTGCTCAGTTCATCTATTTTTCGAATGCGCGATTCGGCAGTATGTGGGGTAATTAAGAAGATGTTGCTCAGGTTATGAGATTCAAAACAATCTTTATACAGCGTTTCGTATTCTGCCATGGGCAGGTCGGGAATAATGCACCCATCAACGCCTGTTTCGGCACAGGCTTTACAGAAATTTTCCACACCAAACTGAAGTACCGGATTTACGTATCCCATTAACAATACAGGAATGGTTACTTCCTTACGCAGTTCTTTTAATTGACTGAAAAGCAGGGCAAGGTTCATGCCCTGATCTAAAGACTGCTTGCTGCTGGCCTGGATAACAGGTCCGTCGGCAACCGGATCTGAATAAGGAAACCCGATTTCCAGCATATCGGCTCCGGCTTTTTCCAATGCTGCTGCTATTTTAACCGTATCGTTTAAATCCGGATAGCCCGCCGTATAATAAATAGATAATATATTTTTTTTCTTTTCGAAAAGTTGTTTAATCCTGTTCATATTTTCAGCTTGTTCTGGTCTTAAAGGTTAAAATATTTGATATAGGTGTCCAGGTCTTTATCCCCGCGGCCGGATAAGCAAATAACCACATTTTCATTTCCCTTAAATTCCATTTTTTCCAGGTAAGCCAGGGCATGTGCACTTTCTATGGCCGGGATAATCCCTTCCAGCTTGGTACAGCGCAAACCGGCTTCCAGGCTTTCATCGTCGGTAATGGAAACATATTCTACTCTTCCGGTTTTAAATAAATGTGCATGTTGCGGACCAATGCCCGGATAATCCAAACCAGCCGAAACCGAGTG
This sequence comes from Pedobacter sp., assembly GCA_030149995.1. GTDB lineage: Bacteria > Bacteroidota > Bacteroidia > Sphingobacteriales > Sphingobacteriaceae > Pedobacter. The sequence goes on along the minus strand of JASLGV010000026.1, from coordinate 7,055 downwards.
TGGTTCTACCACTTGCCCGTCTTCGGTTTGCATTAAAATGCTCCTGCTTCCGTGCAGTACACCCTCTTTTCCGAGGTAGGTTGTTGCTGCAGAAAAACCACTGTCTACGCCCTTTCCGGCAGCTTCAATGGCTATAAGTTTCACGGCTTCATCATCCAGAAAATGATAAAACATACCCATCGCATTGCTGCCGCCACCTACACAAGCCAATACATAATCGGGTTCTTCTGACCCGGTATGTGCTTTCAGCTGTTTCTTCGTTTCTTCCGAAATAACAGATTGAAAAATGGCTACCATATCTGGATACGGATGCGGGCCTACAACAGAACCAATAATGTAATGCGTATCTTCCGGGTTGTTAATCCAGTCGCGCATGGCTTCATTGGTTGCATCTTTTAGTGTTTTACTGCCCGAAGTAGCAGCAACAACTTTGGCGCCCAGCATTTTCATCCGCGCCACATTGGGTGCCTGTCGTTCAATATCAACCGCTCCCATGTAGATAACACATTCGAGGTTACGCAAAGCACATACTGTAGCGGTGGCTACACCGTGTTGCCCTGCACCCGTTTCGGCAATAATTCTTTTTTTACCGAGTTTCTCTGCCAGTAAAATCTGGCCAATGGTGTTGTTAATTTTATGTGCACCTGTATGGTTCAGGTCTTCACGTTTAAAAAAAATATTGGCTCCGTATTTCTCAGAGAAACGTTTGGCCGGATATAAAGGCGAAGGACGCCCAACATAATCTTTTAACAATTGATGAAATTCCTGCTGGAAATCTTCATCATGAATGATTTTCAGATAATTCTGACGAAGTTCCTCTACATTCGGGTATAGCATTTCCGGAATATAGGCTCCTCCAAAATCTCCGTAATATCCATTTTCGTCTACTGTATAACTCATTTCTTTTTATATATGTTGATGAATAATGATCTGCGATTGCTTTAGACTATTTTAAAAGCAAAGCAAGCCCGTTGCATATGCATCATGTTTTACAATTAATTAATCTGATGCCTGTTTTCTATACCAGCGATGTTTTAAACTGCTGTAATTTTTCTATATCCTTAACCCCTGGTTCTACTTCAAATTTGCTGTTTACATCGATGGCATATAAACGTTCGTCTGTAAGCTTTTTAAGGTCGTTCAGGTGCACCAGGTCTATACCCCCACTTAAAAAATAAGGTTTTTGATACGGATAGGCTGATAAAACTGTCCAGTCAAATTTTTGCCCTGATCCACCATGCAAATTGGTTTTTGTATCAAATAAGAAATAATCTACTACATCCAAATAAGGGGCCAATACCGAAAAGTCGAAACCTGTCTGGATGCCAAAAGCCTTGATAATTTCCAGTGCCGGGAGGCGATCTTTGAGTGCCAGGCAATAGGCTTCGGTTTCCTGTCCGTGTAACTGTACGGCTTTGAGGTTATAGCTTTTTACTTTTGCAACAACCTTTTCCAGTGTTTCATCTACAAAAACACCGGTGGTTTTAATCTCTTCAGGTACATATTTTATTAGTTCTGCAGATACCTCACTGATATACCGGGGTGATTTTTCGTAAAAAATAAATCCCAGATAATCTGGCCTTAAGGCGGCAACGCCGGCAATATTTGCGGCCAGTTTCATTCCGCAAACTTTAAACTTTAAATTATTTGTATTTAACATGCCAGTAAGTTATTAAAGGACTGTAAAGCTTTTTTGCTCAGTAAAGATTCTTCAGCTTCGTAAAAGCAATCGCCAAAAGTTGCAGCCGGTTTGATTGTTTTAATGGCCAATGCGGCGTTACACAGCACCACATTGTTTTGCACATCACTGGCTTCTCCATTCAATACTTCTGTAAAGATCTTTGCAGAAGAAGCGATCGTATCTCCGCCACGGATATCGGCCGGGTTTATCTTTTCAAACCCCATATGATCGAGTGTTAAGATGCTTTCGCCCTGATTGGTAAATGTTTTCACATCACAGGTTAAAGAAATCTCATCGTATCCTTCCAGTGCATGCACAATGGTGTAAGCTTTATCTGTATTCTGATAAAGATACGCATATAAACGGGCCAGTTCCAGGCTAAATACCCCAACCATCTGATATTTTGGCTGGCCTGGATTTACCATTGGCCCCAGCATATTGAAGAAAGTTTTAATGCCCAATGCCTTCCGTATGGGTGCCACCGTTTTCATGGCGGGATTAAACAAAGGGGCATGCAGAAAACAAATTCCGGCAGCATCCAGGTTTCGTTTTAATACGTTTTCGTCGTTGCTAAACCGGTAACCGAGATATTCCATTACGTTCGAAGAACCGCAGCCAGAAGAAACACCGTAGTTGCCATGCTTGGCTACCTGATAACCTGCGCCAGCCACTACAAAAGAAGCCAGCGTAGAAATGTTAAAGGTATCCTTACCATCACCCCCGGTACCACACAGGTCTATTAATTCGTAAGCAGAAAGATCTACCTGAATACATAATTCGAGCATGGCATCGCGAAATCCCTGCAGTTCTTCTACAGTTATGTTCCGCATGGCATAAGCGGTTATAAAAGCTGCGATTTGCGAAGCATTAAATTCATCGTGCGCAATGGAAATCAGAATTTGTTTGGCTTCCTCGCGGCTAAACGTTTTATTTTCGAATAAATGGTTTAATATTTTTTTCATCTCTGTTTCAAACAACCTGATAAAAACCAGATCTTATTAAAAAAATTGTGCAAAAAAAAAGGATTGCTTTCGGGCAATCCTTTTTTTGTTAAATAATATTTTAAAATATATACAATAGAAGTTGCCTAACGAATTTCGTTATGCCACCACCAGTTGTTATTTAAGTTTTTAATTATCATGTTTATATGGAAGCAAATATTGAGATAGTTTTTAATATATCCAAAATCTTTTTTTAAAATTATCAGATTTTCTTCAAAAACGGGGGTGCGCTGAAGCTCCCCACTGACCAAAAATATAGCTTATACTTTTATTAACGGGTTTTTCTCTCTGGCAAATAACTCAAAGACTTTTTTATCAGTAAAGGCTGGAAAAAGTTTATTCATCCAAACGGCTAATTTGCCCTGCCCGGTCATAATAAGGGTACGCCTGCGTTTTTCAATTCCATCGGCTATTCTGGCAGCTACTGCTTCTGCCGACATCATCTTGCCTTCTTCCATGCTTGTTTCGCCATGTGCCACTCCGTCTTTTGAAAGTGCCGTAACACGGATGTTTGAGGCGGTAAATCCCGGGCAAGCCAGTAAAACATTTACGCCTGTATGCAACAGTTCTGTACGCAAGGACTCCATAAAACCATTCATGGCGAACTTAGAAGCCGAATAGCCTGTTCTGCCCGGTAAGCCGCGGTAACCTGCTATAGAAGAAACACCTGCAATGGTTCCCTTGCTTTTTAATATTTCGGGTAATGCAAATTTGGTACAATAAACCGTGCCCCAAAAATTTACATCCATCAGGTTTCTCAGCACCGAAAGATCGAGATCGTTAAAAAGCGCGCGCATGGATAAACCGGCATTGTTTACCAGCACATCAATCTTATCAAAAGAAATAAGCGCTTGTTTAATTAACAGCTCACAGTCTTCTTCTTTGCTTACATCTGCCTGAACAGCTATTGCCCGAATACCATGCTCCTTTTCCAGTTTTGCTGTCAGTTCGCAGAGCGTAACATACTGGCGTGCGGCCAAAACCAGATTTGCCCCACGTTTTGCAAATTCTTCGGCACATGCCTTCCCAATACCACTGGATGCACCTGTTATAATAATTACTTTATTTTTCATTTGTTACGATTCGTTTTTAAACAGCTTTAAGGCATGCCTGCTCCGTTTATACACTTTATTAGCGCATCATGGCATTTTCGTACGGCACACGGGTTACAATAGAACGCCCCAGGGTTATTTCGTCTGTATATTCCAGTTCCCCGCCAAAGGCAATGCCGCGGGCAATGGTGGTAATCGGAATTTGAAAATCCTTTAACCTTTTATACAGGTAAAAAAGGGTGGTATCGCCTTCCATATTGGGGCTTAAAGCCAGGATCACCTCTTTTACATCGCCCTCGGCAACACGTTTTACCAACGTTTCAATATACAGATCTGCCGGACCTATGCCATCCATCGGAGAAATTAAACCACCCAATACATGGTAAACACCAAAATACTGGGCCGTATTTTCAATGGCCATTACATCGCGCGTATCTTCAACTACGCAAATGGTACTTTTATCTCTTTTTACAGAAGTACATATTTCGCAAACTGTCTGATCTGAAATATTATGGCAAGTGCTGCAATGTTTAATCTGCTGTTTAAGCCTGATAATGGAATTTCCAAACAATTCAACTTCTTCGCGTTCCTTGTTTAAAAGATGTAAAACCAATCTGAGGGCCGTTTTCTGTCCTACTCCCGGTAATTTAGAAAATTCATTTACCGCATCTTCCAGCAGTTTAGAAGAAAAATTCATTTTACAAACTTATAGAAATTCTGTAAGCATTTATAAAGGTGCCTGAAATATTGCAATATTTAAATTACACTACACAACAAACAACTCACAAGCAACAACTTAACCAAAAAGACGCTACATAAAAAAAGAGTATTTAAAAATGATTTTTAATTATAAACCCCCTTTTTATTACATTTAACAGCTAAAACTAAATATATGTCACCGACCATCCTGTTATGCTTCTTAATCGGCTATTTTCTTGTGCTGATTATCATTTCATTCATCACCTCTAAAAACTCATCAGATAACGCTTCCTTTTTTGTGGCCAACCGGAATTCTAAATGGTACCTGGTTGCTTTTGGTATGATTGGGACTGCCCTTTCAGGGGTAACTTTTATCTCCGTTCCGGGAGAGGTTGGCGCCCCCGCCGGAAACCAGTTTCAATATTTTCAGTTTGTTTTGGGTAATGCGGTTGGTTTCATCATCATTGCAACGGTCTTGCTTCCTTTATACTACAGGATGCGGCTTACCTCCATTTACAGCTACATTGAACAGCGCCTGGGCTTTTACAGCTATAAAACAGCCGCTTCCATCTTTTTATTAAGCCGTACCCTTGGATCGGCCACGCGGTTATACCTGGTGGTAATTGTTTTACAACGCTTTATTTTCGATGCCTACGGCATTCCTTTCTGGCTAACGGTATTGATATCTTTGGCCTTAATCTGGTCCTATACTTTTAAAGGTGGTTTAAAAACCATCATCATTACAGATACTTTACAAACGTTTTTCCTGGTTTTATCGGTTTTCTTAACCATTTATTTTATTTGCAACAGCCTCAATTTTAGTATTCCACAGGCTTTCGAAACGGTAAAGAACAGCAGCTATTCTAAAATTTTCTTTCTGAATGATTTTATGACGAATAAATTCTATTTCAGTAAGCAGTTTATTGGCGGTATTTTTGTAACCATTGCCATGACGGGATTAGACCAGGATCTGATGCAGAAAAACCTGAGCATGAGCACCATTAAAGAAGCTCAAAAAAACATGTTTACCTTTACTGGCGTATTCGTGGTACTGAATGTGTTCTTTTTAAGTGTAGGTGCCCTGCTTTATATTTACGCTGCTAAAAATGGAATTGAAATCCCGTTGGATCACCTTACAAACAAACCGCGTACAGATTTGTTGTTTCCCGAAATTGCTTTAAATAACTTAGGTGCCTTACCGGCCATTATATTTATGCTTGGTTTAACAGCGGCCACCTTTGCCACAACCGATTCTGCCCTGACAGCACTTACAACTTCTTTTTGTGTAGACTTTTTAGGCATGGATAAAGCAGAAAATGCAAATGCAAACGATGCTGTTAAAAAGCGTCACATGGTACACGTTGTCTTTTCCATTTTAATGTTTCTCGTTATTATTGTTATCAATGCTTTAAACAGTTCGTCTGTTGTAAGTTTAATTTTCCAGATTGCTTCTTACACCTACGGACCGCTTTTAGGCTTATACAGTTTTGGATTATTTGTAAAAAAACGAGGTTTACACGATAAATTAGTGCCTATAATTTGCATTTTATCACCTTTTTTATGTTACTTGCTTGCAACCTATTCTAAGGAATTGTTAGGCGGTTATGTTTTCAGTGTAGAGCTCATTTTAATTAATGGCTTGATCACTTTTATCGGTTTGCTCTTCATCAGCAAAAAAACAGATGCGCAAACCAGGTTTTAATTTTATTATCAATATTATATGACAAGTGAAGAAAAAATAAGAAGTGCTTTCGAAAATAAAGACTGGCAGGAAATTAAAGTAACAGATAGCTGGCAGATTTTTAAAATCATGGCAGAATTTGTTGACGGGTTTGAAAAGCTGGCTAAAATTGGCCCTTGTGTTACCATATATGGTTCTGCACGTACCGCAGAAACCAATAAATATTATCAGTTAGCCGAGCAGTGCGGTAAGCTACTTACAGAACGTGGTTACGGTGTTATTACAGGTGGTGGCCCGGGTATTATGGAAGCAGGTAATAAAGGTGCCCATAGCAATGGTGGTAAATCGGTAGGTTTAAATATAGAATTACCTTTTGAGCAGTTTCACAATAAATACATTGATCATAACAAGCTCTTGCAATTCGATTATTTCTTCGTACGCAAGGTAATGTTTATGAAATACAGTCAGGGGTTTGTGGTGTTACCAGGTGGATTTGGCACCATGGACGAGCTTTTCGAAGCCTTAACCTTAATCCAGACCGGTAAAATTGCCCGTTTTCCAATTGTATTGGTGGGTACCGAATATTGGGGTGGCCTGATTGACTGGATCAGAAACACCATGTTGCATCAGGAACACAACATACACGAAGAAGATTTAAACCTTTTCCGTCTGGTAGACACGGCCGAAGAAGCTGCTGAGCATATTTTCCGTTTCTACGACAAATATGTACTTAAACCGAATTTTTAAACTCGGAATATATCCTATAAAAAGAAAGACTGTCTTCCAAAGGCCAGTCTTTCTTTTTTTTAACATCCTGTATCCTAATAAACAAGTGAGATAAACCTGACATTTTTTTTGTAACGTTTGCCTCTCTTATCAATCTTAATACTAAAGATTTGAAAATGGCTAAGATTTTAAACTGGAATAAAAGTACCTTCGAC
>JASLGV010000019.1 GCA_030149995.1 Pedobacter sp. | reverse complement strand
TATGGGCGCAACAGCTCTTGATTTCGCCTTTGAAATCCATACCGATGTAGGTGCCACCTGTATTGGGGCTAAGGTAAACCATAAGCTGGTTCCGATTTCGCATAAGCTTCAAAACGGAGATCAGGTAGAAATCATTACCTCCGGCAAACAGGCGCCTAAAGAAGACTGGCTTAACATTGTGGTGACCGCAAAAGCCAAATCCAAAATAAAATCATCGCTAAAAGAAGAAAAGCGGAAAATTGCCGAAAACGGCAAGGAGATTTTAGAACGGAAGCTAAAGTCGCTAAAGATAACATACAACACAGATAACCTTAATAAAATAAGCTACTATTTTAAGCTCCCTTCTACCCAGGAACTGTTTATACAGGTAGCCCAGGGAAAAATTGAACTGAAGGATATTAAGGAATATTTATCGAGCGAAAAGGAAATTGAAAACCGCGGACCAGAGCGCCCGGAAAACCTCACAGTCGATGCCGTTAAGAATAAACTTAAAGGTGGTGAATCTGATATTCTGTTGATTGGTGAAGATATGCAGCGCATAGATTATACTCTTGCCGCCTGCTGTAATCCCATTCCCGGCGACGATGTTTTCGGCTTCATCACGGTAAGTGAAGGCATTAAAATACACCGCACCAATTGTCCCAATGCAGCACAGCTGATGGCCAACTACGGCTACCGCATTGTAAAAGCAAAATGGAACAAACAGAAAGAACTTACCTTCTTAACTGGCTTACGCATCGTTGGAATTGACGACGTGGGACTTATAAACAACATTACCCAGGTAATTTCTACAGACTTTAAAGTAAACATGCGTTCCATTACTGTTGATACAAACGAAGGAATATTTGAAGGCTCCATCAAGATTTTTGTAAACGATACAGAACACCTGGAAAACCTGATCAAGAATTTACTGAAAGTGCGTGGCGTTACGGGGGTTACCCGCTTTGATGCCTAAAAAGCTACTGTTGCAGGTCCTTAAACCTGTAGCAGTTCAACTTTACAACAATTCAACAATCAAACACTATACAATCTAACAATTTTTAATACCTTTGAATGGAGTTTAAAAGCTATGTCAGAACAAAAAACAAATGAGCTGGTTCGCAAGATTTTTGAAGCTTATTTAGAGAATAAAAATCTTAGGAAAACACCGGAGCGTTTCGCCATCCTGGAAGAAATCTATTCAAGAAATGATCACTTTGATGTGGAAACCCTTTACATCCACATGAAAAACCAGAAATATCGTGTAAGCCGTGCAACGGTATATAATACACTGGAGTTGCTGGTTTCCTGCGATCTGGTTACCAAACACCAGTTTGGTAAAAACATGGCGCAATTTGAAAAATCGTACGGATACCGTCAGCACGACCATGTAATCTGTATTGAATGCGGAAAAGTAGTAGAATTTTGCGATCCGCGCATCCACCAGATACAAACCATGGTGGGCGATTTACTCAAATTTGATATTAAACACCATTCACTGAACCTCTACGGCTTCTGCTCTGATTGCAGTGTGGCCAGAAAAGTAAACGAAAATGCTGCCGAAGCGGCAAAAATCCACGAGAACTAAATCAATACACATAAAAAGTTAGCTTAATTTTTAAATAATGACGCAAGTAGATGTACTTCTCGGCCTGCAATGGGGCGATGAAGGAAAGGGAAAAATCGTTGATGTTCTCAGTCCGAAATATGATCTTATTGCCCGTTTTCAGGGTGGCCCAAATGCCGGACATACTTTAGAATTCGATGGTAAAAAATTTGTTCTGAACACCATTCCATCGGGTATTTTTAACGACAAAACCATGAACCTTATTGGTAATGGTGTAGTGATCGATCCTATTATTTTAAAAAGAGAGCTGGATAACCTTAAAAAAGCAGGTCACGACCCTGTTGCCCAAGGAAAACTGGTTATTGCCCGTAAAGCTCATTTAATTTTACCAACCCACCAGTTACTGGATGCTGCCAACGAGCAACGCATGGGTAAAAACAAAATAGGTTCAACCCTTAAAGGAATTGGTCCTACTTACATGGATAAAACCGGCCGTAATGGTTTACGTGTTGGCGATACCACCCTACCTGATTTTAAAGAGCGTTATGCCAAATTAGTAGAAAAACATACCGAGATTCTTTCGCATTATGATTTCGAGTATGAACTGGCAGAAAAAGAAGCTGCTTTTTTCGAAGCGATTGAATTTATAAAAACCATTCCACACGTAGACAGCGAGCACTTTGTAAACGGCTATCTGAAAGAAGGTAAAACCGTTCTGGCAGAAGGTGCACAAGGTACTTTACTCGATGTAGACTTTGGTTCTTACCCTTTTGTAACTTCCAGCAATACCACAACAGCAGGCGCTTGCACCGGTTTAGGTATTGCTCCAAATAAAGTTGGCGCTGTATACGGCATCTTCAAAGCATATTGTACCCGTGTAGGTGGCGGTCCCTTCCCTACAGAATTAGATGATGAAGTAGGCGAAAACCTTCGTCAGGTTGGTCATGAATTTGGTGCGACAACCGGTCGTGCACGTCGTTGTGGCTGGATCGATTTGCCGGCATTAAAATATGCCATCATGCTGAACGGTGTTACCGAACTGATTATGATGAAGGCAGATGTGCTGGATGGATTTGAAACCATTTATGCCTGCACACATTACGAATATAATGGCGAGAAAATTGATTACATGCCATATGACATTATTTCCATCGAACCAAAGCCGGTTTTAACGGCTATTGAAGGTTGGAATACCGATGTGACTAAAATCACCAACATCAGCGAAATTCCTGCTAAATTGAAGGATTATATTGCCTTCCTGGAAAAAGAACTGGAGGTTCCGATTAAATTCTTATCTGTTGGCCCAGACAGGGCACAGACCTTGATATTAGATTAAAAAAAAGCAACCTTCGGGTTGCTTTTTTTATGCCTTTAACTGACCAGCTTTTAACTTGATCTGGTTTAAAATCTTTAATATTTTATCCCGTTCCTTTGCCCCGGTCATCCAAACCGGCAAACGGCTTCCTATACTCCTGTTTTGATTATCCTGATTGTTCCTGGAACGCAATGGCGCTTCTATAAATTCTTTTATAAACTGGAGGTGTGCCTCGTTATAAGCCCAGATTAAATTTGTTTTATAGGGAGCAGAAAGCCATACAGGATAGCTGAAATAAGGATCAAAAGGAGCGTTTATAAAGCGGATCCGGCTATAAATGATATTTCCACGACTGTTCTCACCAAGCGATATTCTTGGTACATCTATCCACTTCTGGCTGTAAAAACAAACATAACAGATAAAACGTACACTGGCAGCTGTTGCTTCCTGGTTTTGTTCGTCAAAATCTTTGGCC
>JASLGV010000484.1 GCA_030149995.1 Pedobacter sp. | reverse complement strand
AAGGCAACGAAAAACCTTAAACTGAAACCACATGCCCGAAATTATTCTTGGCACGATCGTACTGGGTTTACTTTTATCCCCTCAGATCCTGGCAGGTTTCCTCGCTAAAAGAACCGGAAGAAATTTTTGGTTCTGGTTTTTAATATCGTTTCTGATTCCCATTATTTCGCTCATTATCTTAATATTTTTAGAAGATAAAAAACCCGGAATTGAAGGTTATAAACTCGCAGATCATTTGCAAAACCGGCCTGAAACAGATTCAAAGGTTATTACAGCGCAAGAAAAAGATTAAATGCCAACCACCTCTTTCTTTTTCCTTTGCTTCATAGGTTTAGGTACAATATTTAAAATCTCTTCTTTTAAAGCATTTAGCATCCGCTTTTTGATAAAGTTCTTATGGGTTACCAGGCTAATCTCCCTTACAGGCTCGGGCGATTTAAAGTGACGTACTTTACCGCTTTGCTTGGCGCTCAACTCTACAACTGCCAGTTCCGGCAATAAGGTGGCTCCTCCATTTAAATCGACCATCCTCACCAGCGTTTCTACACTTCCGGTATTGTATTCCAATCCCTGAAGCCGGTTATTCTTCGTAGAGCGGCAAATATTCAATACCTGGTTGCGCATACAATGCCCCTCGTTCAGCAGCCATATATTTTCGTCGTTCAGATCTTCGGCATCAACTGCCTTCTTCTTATAAAGTTTACTACTCTTACTGATGTAGCTAACAAAATTTTCGTAATAAAGCGGTTGTTCGGTAATGTTGACATCTGTGAGGGGGGTGGCCAAAATTCCGCAATCCAGTACACCTGTTTTTAAATGCTGAACAATATCTTCTGTTGTATATTCCCAGATAAGCAGTTTAAGGTCGGGATATTTTTCGAGCATCGCCGAAATGACTTCCGGTAATAAATAAGGTGCCACGGTTGGGATTACCCCAATACGCAATTCGCCCAGAATATCCTGTTGCTGGCTGCTGATTAATTCTTTTATTTTCCCGCTTTCCTGCAACACAATTCTTGCCTGGGCAATAATTTGTGCACCAATTTCTGTCGGACTTACCGGTTGTTTGCTCCGGTCAAAAATTTTCACATTCAGCAGTTCTTCCAGCTTTTGCACCTGCATACTTAAAGTTGGCTGCGTTACAAAACATTTATCGGCGGCAACCACAAAACTTCTGTAGGTATCTACAGCAACAATATATTCAAGCTGAACAAGCGTCATATAACTATAATTTATTTATTTACTAAAATATATAAATCTAAACTATAAGACAAATAAAGCGCAAAAAATTGCACTGCTGTTAAACATACAAACAATAACGATTAAGTATTAATACCGGCTAAGAAAATCCTGGTAAGCAAGGGCAATCCCTTCCGGAAGTTCTACCTTATGCTTCCAGCCCAGGCCTTCGAGTTTACCCACATCCATAAGTTTGCGGGGTGTACCATCGGGTTTGGAAGTATCAAAAACAAGTTCGCCTTCAAAACCAACGGTTTCTTTAACCAGCAGGGCAAGATCTTTAATGGTCAGGTCTTTCCCCGTACCAATGTTAATCAGGTTGGGCTCGTTATAATGTTGCATTAAGAAATAACAGGCATCTGCCAGGTCATCGGCGAATAAGAACTCGCGCATAGGCGATCCTGTTCCCCATATGGTTACCTGCTGTTCCTCTTTCACTTTCGCTTCGTGAAATTTGCGGATTAAAGCGGGTAAAACGTGTGAATTTTCCGGGTGATAGTTATCATTGTAACCATACAGGTTCGTTGGCATCACCGAAATAAAGTTACAGCCATACTGATCGCGGTAAGCATCGCACATTTTGATACCTGCAATTTTTGCAATGGCATACGGTTCATTTGTGGGCTCCAGTAAACCTGTTAAAAGATAATCTTCTTTTAATGGCTGCGGTGCCAGTTTAGGATAAATACAGCTCGATCCGAGGAACATCAGTTTTTTAACGCCGGTTAAATATGCGCTGTGAATAACATGGTTCTGGATGGCCAGGTTTTCATATAAAAAATCGGCCCGGTACGTGTTATTGGCTACAATGCCGCCAACCTTTGCCGCAGCAAGAAAAACATAATCTGGTTGCGCTGTTTCAAAAAAGGTACGTACCGCCTGCTGATCGCGCAGATCGAGCTCTGATGATGTACGGGTTAATAAATTTGTATAACCTTCTTTTTGCAGTTTGCGGTAAATAGCAGAACCAACCATGCCACGATGTCCGGCAACATATATTTTTGCGTGCTTTTCCAATGAATGTATTTATTTAATAAACGACAAAAATACAACAGATTAAGCAAAAGCCATACACATAAGTAAATTAAAACGTTAAACGGATCCCCGGGAACAACCAGACATATTTTTAACCGCCACTTAATAAAGGAGAAATTGTAAATTTGCAAGAAAAAACTCTTGGGTAAAGATAAACTTAGACGCTTTGCAGAAATAGAAACTTTCGCAAACGTATTTCAACTGGACGAAGGAAAAGCCCTGAAAGGTAAATGGGCCGAAGAACATTTTAAAAACAACCACCCCGTGGTGCTTGAACTGGCCTGTGGTAAGGGCGAATACACGGTTAACCTGGCAAAATTATTTCCGGAGAAAAATTTTATAGGTGTTGATTATAAAGGCAACCGGATATGGAGAGGTGCAAAGACTGCCATCGAAGAAAACATAAACAATGTTTCTTTTTTAAGAATACAGATTGAAAACCTGCTTGATTATTTTGAGGCGGGCGAAATTGATGAGATCTGGATTACTTTCCCCGATCCGCAGCCACAAGACAGCCGCGAGAAAAAACGCCTCACATTCCCGGCATTTTTAAATCGTTATAAACATGTGTTAAAACCTGGTGGTTATGTAAATTTAAAAACAGATAACGATGATTTATATGCCTATACCTGTGATAAAATTGCAGAGCTGAATTTAAACGTACATAAAAATACGGATCACCTCTATACATCAGACCTGGTTGATGAAGTTTTATCGATTAAAACATATTACGAGAAAAAATACCTGCAACACGATAAAAATATTAATTACGTTCAGTTTTCTTTTGAATAATGAATACTACTTTTTACGAACAGGTTTATGAAGTTGTCCGCCTCATTCCAAAGGGGCGGGTAACTTCGTACGGAGCCATTGCAAAATGCCTGGGCGCAGCAAAGGCTTCGCGAATGGTTGGAACAGCCATGGCCTTTGCAGGTACTGCACAGCCAAAAGTTCCGGCACACCGGGTTGTAAATAGTAGTGGATTGTTAACGGGAAAGTTTCATTTTAATCCGCCAGAATTTATGCAGCAATGCCTGGAAAAGGAAGGCGTATTGGTTAAAAATGATAAAGTCGTTAACTTTAAACAGGTTTTCTGGGATCCGATGACCGAAATTATATAAGCACTTTTTGGTTCTTTTTATAGTCGGTAAGGCTATAAATCATCAACAGGAAAAGTCCCAGGCAGGCAAAATAAATTTCATCCCGCAGGTTATCATCAAAAACAGTAAAGGCAAGGATGAGGAGCACCATACTGAGCAGCAGCTCTGCCAAACCATGCAGCCGGAATGGAACAAGCTTAAAAATACCGGCAGCATAATCGGTTACAATACTCAGCACAAAATGTATTCCGGCTAATGTGTATAGTAACCTCCCGGCCTGTTCCGTTAAATGAAACAAGCCTGGCGACGCAAGCAAAAGTATGATTAAGATAAAATCTAAAACAGCATGAAATTTTGAGGATATCATCTTCATAATACCTTAAACAAACAGCAATTAAAAAAGATTTAGTAAAATAAATATGGGCAAATTAGTAGAAGAGTTCAACAGCTACCGCAGCAAAATGAACGACAGGATTATGGAAACAGCCAATACAAATATTAAACGTTTCCTCGCTTTAGATACCACCAGTTATGCAGATGGCGCATTAAATGTTAAAACCAAAGAAATGCTGGGCCTGGTTGCATCGATGGTTTTACGCTGCGACGATTGCATCCGTTATCACCTGGGTAAATGCAAAGAGGCCGGTGTAACCACCGAAGAGCTAAATGAGATTTTCATGATCGCAAACCTGGTGGGTGGCAGCATTGTTATTCCCCATTACAGAAGGGCTGTTGAGTATTGGGATGAACTTTTAGAAAGTCCGCAGCCTTAAGTTTGTAGTCATTAGTCTCTGTTCAAATACCGCTATTTTAGATTAAAATAAAATAACATGGAGAAAAGTAAATTGTTAAACTTTATGATTAACAACCCAACAAAGCTTGCATAATATGACCAACGATTCCAGACTTAAGACTACCGGCTTAACACGCTGCACCTGGGCGGGCTCCGACCCGCTTTATCAAAAATACCACGATGAAGAATGGGGAAAACCCGTTTATGATGATAAAATCTTATTTGAATTTTTAATTCTGGAAGGCGCACAAGCTGGATTAAGCTGGATTACCATTCTTCGCAGAAGGGAAAATTATCGTAAAGCTTTTGCAGGTTTTGATGTGCAGAAAGTTGCTGCTTTTGATGATAAAGATATAGAGCGATTGATGCAGGATGAAGGTATCATCCGTAATCGCTTAAAAATCAATGGCGCCATTACGAATGCCCGGTTATTTATCGAAATCCAGAAAGAGTTCGGCAGTTTTGCCAAATATATATGGGGATTTCTTCCGGATGGAAAACCGATCCTGAACAAAGTAGAGAAAATGGGCGACATTCCGGCAAGGACCGATCTTTCGGATAAAATCAGCAAGGACATGAAAAAACGTGGTTTTAAATTCTTCGGAACCACGATCTGTTATGCGCACATGCAGGCCACCGGAATGGTAAACGATCACCTGGTTAACTGCCTTGCACGCGGCATTTAATTGGATTAAAAACAGTAACGGTTTAAAGATTAGTTTTTCAACGCATTGTAAGCTTTAATCAACTCCAGCAAATCCCGGCTGTTGAAAGTGGTTTCTGTTTCAATTCTGGTTTTAATTTCAGGAACATCGCCCAGCTTGCGTAACAGAATATCTTTAACTTCTGCTTTTTTATCTTCGTCTGTAATGGCTTTTACCGGGATTTCCTGCAAGGGGCCACTACCTGGTTTTTCAATAAAATAACGTACCGCTGGTGCACCAGCCGGCCTTTCCGGTGTGCCATTGCGATTGCCCCCGCCAATACTGATCCCGCCACCAAGGCCAACACCACCAAAACCTCCTGTACCTGCACCAATTCCAACCCCCGGACTAAAGCGCACCTTTTTCTCTTTTTGAACCGGCGCCAGGGTTTCGCCTCCAAAAGAATATAAATTAACAGCCCCCAGCTCAACCACTTTTACAAAACGGTATTCAAAATTCTTTTTCCCGGCAAATCCTTTACTTAAATAGCTGTTCCCGTTCCAGAAAAAATTATTTACATCCCTGGCCTGCAACACCACATCGGCAGCATCATCCTGGCTGATAAATACAGACAGGTAATCGGTTCCTTTAATCGTACCCCGAATTACCTCGTCATTTTTTTTAACAATAAAATCCTGCGCCCGGCTGGAAACCGAAATAAAAATTAAAAAAATAAAGGTAAGAAGGTGCTTCATAACTTGTTGAATTTTTACAAATAACGTAAATATTAGCCTTTATTGTCTGCATAACCCGAATTTTAATTCGGCCTAAATATTTAATTTCTTTAGTTGGTCTTAACGATATCGTTAACTTTGGTTACTTTTATAAATAGATGCTGCCTGCTTAAAAAAGCTTGAATGGCAGATGATGACAACCGTTATACGGCTCATCTTTAAATGAAAATAATTTACACCAATGAAAAAACTCTTTCTTTTAGATGGAATGGCCTTGATGTACAGGGCACACTTTGCATTGAGCAAAAATCCACGTTTTACATCCACGGGCATCAACACTTCTGCCGTAATGGGATTTACAAACACTTTGCTCGATGTGTTGAAGAAAGAAAAACCAAGTCACATTGCGGTTGTATTTGATACAGAAGCCCCCACAGAAAGGCATACTTCATTTGAGGCCTATAAAGCACACAGACAGGCCATGCCCGAAGATCTGGCCGCTGCCATGCCTTATGTTATAAAATTAATTACCGGCTTTAACATTCCCGTAATTACGGCCGATGGTTACGAAGCCGACGACATTATCGGTACGCTTGCTAAAAAAGCAGAAAAAAAAGGCTACCAGGTATTTTGTATGACGCCTGATAAGGATTTTGCCCAGCTGGTTTCGGAAAACATCTTTATTTATAAACCTGCCCGTATGGGCAATGGAATGGAAATACTGGGTGTTAAAGAAGTACTTGCCAAATGGGAAATAGAAAATGTATTACAGGTAATTGATATATTAGGATTACAGGGTGATGCAGTTGATAACATCCCGGGTATTCCGGGTATTGGCGAAAAAACGGCCAAACAGCTCATCCAGAAATATGGAAGTGTAGAGAATATCCTTGCAAACAGCCACGAATTAAAAGGAAAACAACGCGAAAATGTTGAGAATTTCAGTGAGCAGGGCTTGATTTCCAAAAAGCTGGCAACCATCCTGCTGGATGTACCGGTTGAGCTGGACGAAGAAAGCCTGGAACTTTGCGATCCAAGCAGAGACCTGCTGGAACCTTTATTTACAGAACTCGAATTCAGAACCCTGGGTAAACGCGTTTTTGGTGATGAGTTTTCGGTAACCACCGCTAAATTTTCTGCCGGCACGCAAACAGATCTTTTTGGAAATACCGTTGGCGAATCCATTGTTTACACCAATACACTTGAAGAGGGCGAGGCAGAAGAGAGTTTACCTGCCAGAACCATCGAAAATACACCGCACGAATATCATTTAACAGATACCGCAGAAAAGCGTGCAGCGCTTATAAAATTGCTGCTTGCAGAAAAACGCATTTCCTTCGATACAGAGACCACCGGCACCGATGCCAACATTGCTGATTTAGTTGGTTTATCTTTCTCCGTTAAACCAGGCGAAGGTTATTACATCCCTGTACCGGAAAACCGTGCAGCAGCACAGGAAATTGTAAACGAATTTAAAGTAGTACTTGAAAATGAGGAAATCGAAAAAATTGGTCAGAATACCAAATACGATATTCTTGTTTTAAAATGGTATGATGTACAGGTTCGCGGAAAAATCTTCGATACCATGCTTGCGCATTACCTGATTGATCCGGACACCCGTCACAACATGGATGTGCTGTCTGAAAATTACCTGGGTTATTCGCCCATTTCCATTACCGCCTTAATCGGAGCTAAAGGTAAAAATCAGCTGACCATGCGCGATGTACCTGTTGAAAAGGTGGTCGATTATGCGGCAGAAGATGCAGATGTAACCTTACAGCTTGCACATGTTTTTGAGCCGAAGTTAAAAGAGCTGAATGCAGCTAAACTGGCCGAGGAAATTGAAAACCCTTTGGTTTACGTGCTGGCCGACATTGAAAAAGAAGGTGTTCGGATTGACATAGAAACCCTTCAGTCGTACTCTGCGGAGCTTGAAAAGGACATTATAAAATTTGAGCAAAACGTATACGATAAAGCAGGTATCAAATTTAACCTCGCTTCACCAAAGCAATTGGGCGAAGTTTTATTCGATAAATTACAGCTCGATCCAAAAGCTAAAAAAACCAAAACCGGACAGTACCAGACCGGAGAAGATGTTTTACTTGCGCTGGCCGGCAAAAGTGATATTGTACAGGACATACTGGATTTCCGCCAGTTACAAAAACTTAAGTCGACCTATGTAGATGCCCTGCCTTTAATGGTTAACCCTAAAACAGGCCGCGTACATACTTCTTACAACCAGGCCGTAGCTGCCACAGGTCGTTTAAGCTCGAACAATCCCAACCTTCAAAACATCCCCATCCGTACGGAACGTGGGCGCGAAGTTCGCAAAGCCTTTATTGCCCGCGATGAGGATCACATCTTATTATCTGCGGATTACTCGCAAATTGAGCTGCGCATCATTGCAGACATCAGCAAGGAAGAAAATATGCTCGATGCCTTCAGCAAAGGCATCGATATCCATACCGCCACAGCAGCCCGCGTATACGGGGTCGCAATCGAAGCGGTCGATACAACCATGCGCAGAAATGCAAAAGCTGTAAACTTTGGTATTATATACGGACAATCGGCCTTTGGGCTTTCGCAAAATCTGGGTATTCCGAGAAAAGAGGCCGCCGAAATTATTGAACAGTATTTTACCCAATATCCGGGTATTAAACGTTACATGAGCGATACCATGAATTTTGCCCGCGAAAACGGCTTTGTAGAAACCATTATGGGCCGCAGACGTTATTTAAGAGACATTACTTCTGCCAACCAGACGGTACGTGGATTTGCCGAACGAAATGCCATCAACGCACCTATACAGGGTTCGGCAGCAGATATGATTAAAATAGCGATGATTAACATCCATAAAGACATAAAAGCACAATCCTTAAAATCGACCATGACCATGCAGGTGCATGATGAGTTGGTTTTTGACGTACTTAAATCGGAAAAAGAAATTATTAAATCCATTATTTTAGACCGCATGCCCAACGCCATCAAAACAACCGTACCAATTGTTGTTGAAATTGGAGAAGGCGAGAACTGGCTGGCTGCTCATTAAAAACCTTTTATCTTATATTACCTGTTTCCTGTTGAGTATACCGGAAACAGGTAATCTTTATCTTTCCCCTTCAGTAATTACTCC
>JASLGV010000478.1 GCA_030149995.1 Pedobacter sp. | reverse complement strand
GAACTTTATTGACAGCCTCAGCAAAATCAGGTATTTTATCAAGTGTTTGGGCACTTGTCCAGGCTTCTGCTACGGTACCACCCCACGATGTATTAATAAGCCCGATGGGAATTTTCGTTTTCTGATAAATTGTTCTGGCGTAAAAATAGGCTACGGAAGAAAATTCGGCGACCGTTTGCGGATTGCAGGGTGTCCATCCACCATTTGTAACCTTTGCATTCTCTAAAGGATGATTGGCTGTAACATGCTCTACCTGCAACAACCGGATTTCAGGATAATTGGCATTGGAAACCTCACGTTCATAATCCTGAATTTTGCCCCATCCTGCGGGTGGCATTTCCATGTTCGACTGACCCGAACATACCCATACTTCGCCAATCAGAACATCTTTTAGCTGCAGGTTTTCGCCATCAGAAATATCAATCGTATACGGACCACCATAAGCAGGTGTGCTTACCTTTACAAGCCACTTGCCGTTTGCTTCTGCAACGGTTTCATATTTTTTGGCATTCCAGCTGGTTTTTATGGTAATTTTTTTTCCTGCACTGCTGCTACCCCAAATGGCTGCATTTGTTTTTTGCTGCAACACCATGTGATCGCTGAATACCGAGGGCAGTACCACTTTGCCCGATCCACGTTCAGCAGATGCAGCAACCAATAAGACCGTGCCCAGTAAAAAAATACGAACCTTATTTTTTATGCTTTTAAATTCTTTCTTTTTTGATTTCATCGTACAATCCCTTAGTAGAAATGTTTACCGTTTTATTTTAATTAATTCCGCGTCGCCTGCGGCCACTTCAATTGTGGCAAGTGCATCAGCAGCCTGCAATTGCTTACCTGCAAAAAGCGCCTGGAGCGAGCGGTCTTTAAAAGATTTTATTCCCACCTTATCTGCTGTAAGCTTAAATGATTCAGGTGTTTCGCCGTAATTAAAAAGCGCCACATAATAAGCATCGTCTGTTTGTTTGATAAATACTTCGGCTGCTTCTTTATCACCATCAAGCGGCCTGAAAGATTTGCCATCCCTGATTACATCCAATAGGGCTTTGTTCTGAAACAATTCTTTTGCGCGGCTGGTCCATGGCCCTTCAGTAGAAAAATCATCACCACTGATAAAAGTACCGGTTACCACTGCCGAGAGTGTTCGTGCACGGTTTGCACCCATTGTTTCATCAGCAAGTACCACATGGTCTGCATCTACAAAATCGTATAAATGTGATTGCCACCAGCCATACGTAACGCCGTTAAGTGTATAACGGGTATCTTTGATGGTTTTAAATGCATCGCAGGCAATTCTTCTCATATGTACATACCTGCCCGAAGCCATGGTAGGCGAAATGGCGGCATATACAAGCATTTTTCCGTCAAGTTGTTTCAACAGATAAGACATACCTGCCTCATAAGCTTGCATCCCGGTATGAATTTGTTTATCGTAAAAATGATCTGATTCAACTGCTGCATGACCTAAAAAGTCGATCTTAATCATCTCAAAACCGCATTCCTTTAATTTTCCGATAACCAGCGCAATGCGTTGTTGCGTACCTGGGTGTGTGGGATCCAAAGCACGTGCCCCATCCAGATCGTGATATCCCTGTCCAACTTTTGTCCATAAATCAGCAAATTTATAGTTTCCGCCTTCCGCTCTACGGTTTCCTCCATCTTTAAAACCCCAATCGGTAAATGGTGCCCAGTAAATACCCGGTTTTAAGCCTTTACTTTTAACATAACCGGCAAATTTTTTCAGCGTACTGTAGTCGCCTTCCAATCCACCTTTAAGCATGTTATCCCAATAGGAGTCTAAATCTACAAAGAGGGTTTCCCCGCTTCTGAAATTCGGCAGGCTATCTGCAAAAAAGTCGGTTACTTTTACAATTTTATCGTACGATATTTTATCCTGCATAACTCCCCAGCTGTTCCATCCCAGTGGAGTGGCCTGGTTCCATTTAAAAATAACCGGAGGTTCGGCAGTTTTGTTGGCTTTGGCAAACGTTTCCATGCCCGTTCTCCAATCGTTAAAGGCTCCATAGAAAATAACAGGCGATTTAATCACCGAACCTTTTAAAGCACCATGAGGCAACTCATCCCGTGTAATTTCTTTTTCTGTATAGCCGGCCTCCACCTTGATTAAGATATTACCCGTGGCGTCTTTTGAGGTCAGCACGCCCGTTTTCCATATGCGGTGGTTGACCGAGCCAGCTACAAGTCCTTTCAAATCTGCATTGTCAAACAACAAACCAGCCTCCGCACTTACCTGTTTCCCGTTATTAAGCAAAGGCTTCGATTCGTAACTGATAAAAGTATCGTTATCAAAAGGTATAAATACACTCCTCAACTGTGCGCTGTTGCTTAGAAACGGAACCTGTCCCGCTATTGGAATAAACTGATTGCTGGATAAATCCTTACCGGAAATCTCCAGCTCACATAAAAAATAAGGAAGCTCATTATAGGTATAAAATACCTGTTTTAAAACCGGCATACCGGCACCACGAAGGGTAATGGTGTGTTTTATTCCTTTACCAAAGCTGGTCGAAATATTGGTTTTATTGTAGCTTCTTTGTGTATAGTTTACAGAACTATAAGAGGTATTTTGTTCTTTAAACGCAGCATAAGCACCTTTTAAAAGTTGCTCGTTTTTGTTGAAGGCATCAAAAGTACCGGTTTTCAGATCGTATACAATTTTACCCGATGAGCCAAACGTAAAGGTTACTGCCTGTACCCGGGCTACAACAAGCAGCATGGCCAGACCTAAATATATTTTTATTTTCATCTTTCTGTAGGGTTATAGGCGTTCAGATACGATTTCTTTCATCACGCCATTTACTTTTACTTTTATCTTTTGGGGTTCTGGTGATGCAATCCGGTATGCGGTAATGCGCCCGTCTTTCCAGCTCATGTTAACGGTAAAATTTCCACGTGCTTTCAGTCCTTCAATCTTTCCATAGTTTTTCCAGGCATCCGGAATGGCGGGCAAAAGATCAATAAAACCATCGTGACTTTGCAGCAGCATTTCTGCTATACCGGCCGTAGCGCCAAAATTTCCATCAATCTGGAACGGAGGCCCTGCCGAGAACATATTTGGATATACACCACCCCCAGCTCCATAATTAATATCTGTTTTTAACGTGGGTTTTAAAATCTCCTTTAGTAGTTTAAATGCCCGGTTACCATCGTGCAGCCTGGCCCAGAAAAGCTGTTTATATGCAATGGTCCAGCTGGGGCCATCATCCCCCCTAACCTCAAGTGTTTTTTTAGCTGCCTCTGCCAGTTCGGGTGTTGTAATCGGCGTAATAAGCGGCGCCGGATACAGCCCATACAAATGCGAAATATGGCGGTGTTGCGGATCTGTTTCTTTATAATCTTCTAACCATTCCTGTATACGGCCATCTTTACTGATGATGCCTGCAGGCGGAACAAATTTTAATTTTTCCTGTAACTCGGCTCTGAAATCGGCATCTATCTGCAGCAATTCGGAAGCTTTAATTACATTGCTGAATAATTCCCGCACAATCTGATTATCGATGGTTGGTCCCATCGAAATGCTGGCTGTTTTTCCATTGGGTAAATAAAATGTATTTTCGGGCGAAACAGAAGGCGAGGTAACAAGCCAACCTGTTTTGGGATCTTTAATCTGGGCACTTTTGTAAAAAGCGGCCGATCCTTTTAAAATCGGGTAGATGCTTTTAAGATATTCCAGGTCCTGGCTAAATTCAAAATGCTCCCATAAATTATTGCACAACCAACCCGAACCGGCATTGGAAGCACCCCATGATGCACTTTCGCCGGGTTCTGTAAAGCCCCACACATTGGTAATCACGTGGGCAATCCAGCCATCGGCATTGTAATAAGCTTTCGCTGTACGCTCGCCGGGTTTTACAAGTCCCCTTACCAGTTCTGTTAAGGGCAGGTTCAGTTCTGAAAGGTTGGCCACTTCTACCGGCCAGTGGTTCATCTGCACATTTACATCCAGGTGGTAATCCCCATTCCAGGGGGTATTAATCTGATTGGCCCACAAGCCCTGTAAATTTGGGGGCAGCAAGCCTACGCGTGTACTGCTGATGCTGAGGTATCTTCCAAACTGAAAAAACAAGGAAGCCAGCGAAGGGTCTTCTTTAAATCCTTTGTAAAAACCATCCAGCCTTTTGTTGGTTGGTAAACTGGCCGATTGGCCCGTTCCAAAATCAATATAAACCCGGTTAAAAAGTTTGCTGAACTTATTTATATGATTGTTCTTCTGTTGCGTATATGTTTTCTTTAAGGCTGCAGCCAGTAATTGTTTAGTTTTATCCTTATAACCGGCATCCTTAAAATCAGTTCCAGCAGATAGATAAATAAGAATTTCCGTTGCATTTTTAATCAGTAAGCGATCGGACTTCGATTGCAGGCTCCCTCCTTTTATGCGGGCATTTACACGGGTAAAGTATTGCATTCCTTTCCCATCGGTTCCATTATCCAGTTGCCCGTACATCTGCAATTCTGTTCCTTCGGTTGTTACCGTTGCCTTTTCGGGCCTGTTAAGCGAAATCTGACAGCTTAATTTACCGGGCTGATCTGCGGTAATGCGGATAACATTTACATCATCATCAAAACTGCTGAAGTATTCTTTTTTATACGTTACGCCTTTTATTTTGAAAGTGGTAAAGGCCACCGCCTCATTTAGAGATAAATATCTTTTATATGCTACGGGTTTTATTTCCTTTGCTTTTACACCTGCATATTCAAAATCAAGCTCCAAATTGCCCAGCGTCTGATATTTACCCCATTCTGCTCCGCCAGAACCTGGTCCTTTACAAACAAAATCGCGGTTAACCAGGTCTTGCGCTTCGTCGTTTTTACCTTCCAGGATCAGCTGTCTTATTTTTGGCAGACTTTTATGTGCTTCGTAATTATTGGCATCCTGTACTTGTCCAGACCAAAGGGTGATATCGTTCAGTACGATTTTTTCTTTTAAAATACCCCCATCTGGTGTCATTCCTAAACGGCCGTTACCCAATGGCAGCGTTTCTTCCCATACCTGCGCAGGCCGTTCATACCACAACTGTAACTTCTGCTGCCCGTAACAAGGTATTAAAGCGGTAAATAATATACCGGTAATCACATAAAAAATAGATTTTCTACACATAAAAAAGAGGATATCTGGTTAAATATTAAGCATTTTTTTAAAAATAGCGGAGCATTATTAGAAGTGGATTACACGTTTGAACAGGTAAAATTTTTATAACGTGACTGCGCGACTTTAGAAAGTCATCATTCGACACCTTTTTCATAACTGTATATTTGGTTTTATGTAGGTACGACCAGAAAAAACCACTATTCTGTTCTATACTGTACTATTATTCAAAATTATGAAAATAATTTAATCTTCAAAATTTATTTGGAAAAGCTTTTCGCCTTATAACCATCCTTTTATTTATAATTTTCAGGCAATTCCTGCCGGCGAAAAAATAAAAAATACCAG
>JASLGV010000389.1 GCA_030149995.1 Pedobacter sp. | reverse complement strand
ATTAGAAAAGTATTTTTCAATAAACCATCGGCTGTGTTTTCTTTTGAGTCCCAATGAAAAAAGTAGCTGATTAATACGCCTGCTGCAATCCAGCCCAGGGTACCCCAAATGCGGATGGAAGAAAATTCTTTCTCAGGGTCTTTCATCTGGTTAAAAGAAACGGAGTTTACCAGTGCAAGTGTAGGCATGAACAAGATCATGTAAATGAGTACATAGGGGTAAAAGACGCTCACATCGGGTGCTTTATACATCTGATACATCAAAACGGCGCCAATGAGGTGCAGCAGGCCCAGGATTTTTTCAGCGTTAAAGTAACGGTCTGCAATTAAGCCCACAATAAAAGGGGCAATAATGGCACCCCATGATTGGGTAGAAAATACAGCAGCGCTTTCGGAACCACTGGCTTTTAAATTGTTGCCCAGAAAAGTACCCAAAGTAACAAACCAGGCGCCCCAGACAAAAAATTCAAGGAACATCATGGTTGAGAGTTTTAAACGGATGGTGGTATTCATATAATATTTGGTTAGGTTATGAGGTTAAGATGGTTGCGCATCTCATAAAATGCGCAGTTCTTTTTAAAGTTCTTTAATCAGGATGTTTCTGTACCAGACTTCATCACCATGATCCTGTAAAGCAATTTTGCCCGATTTATAGGTGCCAAATCCTTCCCAGCCCGAAAATTTACTACCGGCAATCAGGGCTTTCCAGTTGTCGTCCCAGAGCGTTGTTTTTACAATTTCCACCCCGTTTAAGATGAAGGTAAGTTTACCGTTTTTGCTGATGATTTCGGCGGTATTCCATTGACCCACCGGCTTAACAGGTTCTGATGAACTTTTAATTAAATCGTATAAATCGCCAGCCCGGTGTTTGATGATTTTGCCATCCGGATGACCTTCATTATCCAGTACCTGCATTTCTGGTCCTGTAGAATAGGTTGCATGATATTTAGGATCTTCGTGTACATAAAAGATGATACCGCTATTGGCTTTCGGGGCTACTTTCCAGTCCAGTTTTAAATGGAAATTTGCATATTCTTTATCGGTAACCAGATCGCCACCGCCATCCTGACCTTTTGCCTTGGGGTTCATGTATAAAGTACCATCCTGAACTTGCCAGGCGCTGCCTGCAGTCGTTTTATTGTAGGTATGCCAGCCATTGGTGGTTTTCCCGTCGAACAAAGGCTTAAAACCTTTTTGTGCTTTTGAAATTTGTGTTACGGCAAGCAGTATGCATGCAGAAAGAAATATTTTTTTCATGTGGCTCATTTTTGCTACCCAGGAAATAAGTACCTGGTACGGTGGTTCATTTTAAAGTATCAGGTTGTTCCAGCCTTTTCTGTAATCGCGTTTTACAAATTGGTTGGCGTCATCAAAGTTGGTAACTTTCATGTTGTCGTTGTCCCAAAGCATTTTTACATATCTTCCAGGGTATGTGTCGCGGCCGTTAACAGATTTTTTAATGTCGAAACTTCTGATGGCCAGGTTAGCCATTAAAAGGGCTTCTGTAAGTGGTCCGGCAATTTCAAAAGGCGAACTAACTTCCTGTTTACCATAACCCGCAATGGCGGCTTCTACCCATTGTCCGTAATGACCATCGGCACCTCCTTTTATGCGGGGGTATTTTTGTGGTACTTTGATGTCGTTGTTGCGACTTAATGGAAGCAGTTTTGGATTGGCGCTATAAGTTTCGCTCATCATTTTACCTTTAGTGCCAATAAATAGGGTTCCGTTTCCGCCATCGCCAAAAGTCTCGTTAGCGGCCAGCTCTTCAGGGCGTGCAGGCTGTATGCCGCCGTCCATCCAGTGCAGGGTTACATCACCTTTGGTTTTATTTGTTTTAGGGAATTTTAACGTTACATGGCTGGATGGCGGACAACTTTCCGGGAAATACCCGCGTTTAAATTCATCTACATAAACAGAGCCTACGCTGGCTTCTACTTCTTTGGCATATTTAAGGTTTAAGACACTGAAGGGGGCTTCAATTAAATGACAGCCCATGTCTCCGAGGGCTCCGGTACCATAATCCCACCAGCCGCGCCAGTTAAAAGGAACCAGTTTATCAACAAAATCTTTATCTGGTGCCGTACCCAACCATAAATTCCAGTCGAGCTCTTTTGGAATTTCGGCTTTGGTGGTTGGCCAGGGAATACCTTGTGGCCAAACAGGTCTGTTTGTCCAGGCGTATACCGTATGTACATCGCCAATTAAACCGGCTTCGTACCATTCTTTCATTTGGCGGGGACCATCGTTGGAGGCGCCCTGATTGCCCATCTGGGTAACCACCTTGTATTTTTTAGCGGCTTCGGTTAGTATGCGGGCTTCATAAATATCGTGCGTTAAGGGTTTCTGAACATATACATGTTTACCCAGCTGCATGGCTGCCAGTGTTTGTATGGCATGGTTATGATCGGGGGTAGAAACAGAAACGGCATCGAAATTTTTATGTTCCTTATCCAGCATTTCGCGCCAGTCTTTATAATATTTGGCTTTTGGAAAAGCTTTTACGCTGGCGGTGGCCCGGCGATCGTCTACATCGCATAAAAAAGCAATATCGGCCTTGCCGCTTCTGGCAAACATGGCGATATCACTTTGCCCTTTTCCACCCACACCAATTCCGGCAACTAACAACCGATCGCTGGGAGCCAGAAAACCTTTACCGCCCAGAACATGGCGGGGTACAATCATAAAGGCAGCCGCTGCGATGGCGGTATTTTTAATAAAAGTACGCCGGTTTTGCGCATTTTTATGATCTTGTTCAGTTTTCATAGTGGTTTGAGGTTGGGCTTAATTTTTTATTTGTTGAGGGATAAAATATATTTAGCCATTAATTTGGCTTCATCTTTTTTGATATTCGGATGTGCAGACATCGGCATGGTTCCCCAAACACCTGTGCCCCCTTTAATAATTTTATCTGCCAGATAGTTTACATTCTTCTCGTTTTCTGGATATTTCTTGGCAATCTCTACGTAAGAAGGGCCTATAATTTTATTTAATTTATGATGGCAGCCTACGCAATCAGATTTGTTAATAAGCTTCTCGCCGGTACTCATTTGTAATGCATTGGCTGACAGGGTAGAAGTAGCTGTTATAGCGTGTTCTTTTTCTGTGTCGGCTTTTGAAAAAGAGGCCATCAATATGACCAGGGCACCTAAAATTAAACATGTTCTTTTCATGGTTGTGTGTTTATGTGTTATTAATTTGAAATTCTTAATGGATCATTTTTTATTGTTCCAAACCCAGTATTTGTCTGTTAAATGCGTTGTCGCTACCTGCGGCGGCAAAATCATCAAATGCTTTATCTGTTACACGGATGATGTGATTTTTAATAAACTCGGCACCTTCTCTTGCACCATCTTCCTGGTTTTTAATGCAGCATTCCCACTCCATCACGGCCCAGCCTTTAAAATCGTATTGGGAAAGTTTGCTGAAAATGCGTTTAAAATCTACCTGGCCATCACCTGGAGAGCGGTACCTGCCGGCCCTGTTTGCCCAGCTTTGATATCCGCCAAAAGTACCCTGCTTCCCGGTTGGGTTAAACTCTGCGTCTTTAACGTGAAAGGCTTTGATGCGTTCGTGGTAAAAATCAATGTATTGGATATAATCCAGTTGCTGAAGTACGAAATGCGATGGATCGTACAGCAGACAGGCTCTGGCGTGGTTGTTAACTGCCTGTAAAAACATTTCGTATGTTTCTCCGTCGAACAAATCTTCTCCGGGATGGATTTCATAACAAAGATCCACGCCATGCTGATCAAATTCGTTTAAGATCGGAAGCCAGCGTTTGGCCAGTTCGGCAAATCCTTCTTCTACCAATCCTTGCGGACGCTGCGGCCAGGGATGGAAGTATTGCCAGAGCAGGGAACCGCTAAAAGTGGCGTGTGCCTGTAAACCCAGGTTTTGTGATGCTTTTGCGGCATACTTTAACTGTTGTACGGCCCATGCTGTTCTGGCTGCCGGATTTTTATGCACAGATTTGGGTGCAAAGGCATCGAAAAGATCGTTGTACGCCGGATGAACAGCTACCAGCTGTCCTTGCAGGTGTGTTGATAGTTCTGTTATTTCCAGTCCATAAGAAGCCACCGTTCCGCGAAGTTCGTCT
>JASLGV010000353.1 GCA_030149995.1 Pedobacter sp. | reverse complement strand
TCAGAAGTTAAAATTTCATAAGCTGATTGTTTGGCGTAACGATAAACCCATAAACAAGCTTTCGGCCAGCAGGTTTAAAATTCTGCAAAACGAAAAAGAGCTTTCGAGGTTTATATACAGCGGTTTATTTACTGCTTATGCCATTCTGGATGATATCCGGAAAGACGACCGGATTGAGTTTTCTTACACCATAGAAGGTTACAACCCTGTATTTAATAAATACGCCAATACGCTTTATTTTGAAGGAGGAAGCGAAATTGTAAATGTATACAGAAACATTATTTTTAATCCGGCGCGAAGCATAAACCTGAAAAACTTTAACGGGGTTCCTCTCTTAAAAAAATCGGTCGTAAATGGATTAAATGTTTATGAATGGCAAAGTAAATTATCCAAAACCTACCCTTCAAATGATTACGAGCCGGCTTATTATAATCCGTATGCAAGGGTTCAGATTTCAGAATACAACAGCTGGAAAGAAATTGTAGATTGGGGATTGAGTCTGAAAAATTATGCACTTCAGCATTCGGCCGTTTTAAATAATAAGATTGCGGAATTAAAGCAGAAATCTAAGGGTAATAAGGAGAAGTACCTGGAGCTGGCCACGCGCCTTGTGCAGGACGAAATCAGGTATATGGGAATTGAAATGGGCGAATATTCCCATCGGCCCAATACACCCGAAAAAATATTAAAACAAAGATATGGCGATTGTAAAGATAAGTCGACCCTGTTGTGTTACCTGCTCAATGCCAATGAAATAACGGCATCGCCGGTTTTTATTAATACCTATCTTAAAAACGAAACGGCCAATTTTTTACCAAGTCCGACCTTATTTAACCATGAGGTGGTACAGGTAGAATTTGAAGATCGTAAAATCTATATAGATCCAACAATTTCCGATCAGAGAGGGCCCATATTGAATACCTTTTTTCCTTATACGGCAAAAGTACTGGTGATTAAGGAAGGTAATGATGGATTAACCAGTGTTGTACCAGAGAAAAAAGGAAAGGTAACGTCTCATGCTTTATTTACATTAGCTGATACAGCGGCTTCGAAGAAAGCAGGTTTTAAAGTGGTTACAACCTATACCAACAATCATGCAGATTATTTCAGGTCTACCCTGAACAGCGATGGTATTGCAGAACTTCAGAAATCGTATGTTAAATATTATTCGGATCTGTATCCGGGGTTAGCAGCAACAGCCGATTTAAAAGTCGACGATCAGGAGGTCGAAAATATAATTACCGTAACTGAAGCATACGAAATTGAAGATTTCTGGTCGAAAGATAATCCCAAAGATGGTCAATTTCAGGCTTATTTTTATGGGGATATGATTAACGATTACATTATATCTCTGAAGAAATACAGAAATGTGCCGCTGGCAATCAGATTTCCAATGACCGTTGAACAGCAGATTAAAGTTGTTTTGCCTGGTGGGTGGAATGTAACAAAAGATAATAAGTTTTTGGATCATGATGAATACCGTTTTTCATTTACGGCAAATGCCAAAAGTGATACATTGACGCTAAACTATTATTATGAAAGTTTTAAAGATGTTATAGAACCCGCAAATCTGAACCGATATATTAAAGAAAGTAAAGAGATCTTAAAAACACTTTCTTATGGCGTTTCCTGGAAAGGTACCGGTGCCAATACAGGATCGGGTTTAAACATGCTGATTATAGCCATTGCTGTATTGTTCTTTATCCTCTCGGGAGCTGTTTCTATATTTGTTTACACGCGAAAAAAAGCTACCCATATTATTCAGAATCCGTTACCCATAAGCGGCTGGCTGATATTGTTGGCTATGGGTTTAAGTGTTACACCATTTTATATCTTATTCAGCATTTTTAAACTGGATGTATATAAAGAAAGCACATGGCAAAATTTAAGTCAGCACCCGCACGAAGTCGTTTTAAAGTTAAGTATACTTCTGTCTGTAATTTTAAATGTAGTGTTGTTGGTGTATAGTGTGCTAAATATGTTCTTGTTTTACAATAAACGGAACATCTTTCCTGCATCTTATATTGTTTTTCTGCTATTTTCTTTTACCGTTACTTTACTCGATACAATTGCAGCAGGCTATATTAACGATTTATTAGCGGTAGAAAGGTCTTCTGCTGATGATTATACGGATTTGGTGAGGAAAGGGATCATCTCCTTCCTGTGGATTTTATACCTGAGCAAATCGGAAAAAGTGAAGCGAACCTTTATTTTTGGTTACCCCAAATCAGACTGGAGAACAGAATTAATAACCCGATCTGATGAAAAACAGGTAGAAAACAATACTTTTGAAGAAAATTTAGAAGAAGTACATGAGCGATTATAAGAAATACGTATACCTGCCTGCAAGTCCTGAAGAAGTTTACCTGGCCTTAACCAAAGACACCAGTATTAAATTATGGACGGGCGCCGAAGTGGAGTTTGAAGAAAAACCAGATACCGAATTTTCTTTTTGGGATGGAGATATAACCGGCCGTAACCTGGAATTTATTTATGGAAAGCAGCTTGTTCAGCAATGGTATTTTGGTGAAGAAAATGAGCCATCCATTGTAACCATCAAGCTTCACGAAGATAAAAAAGGCACTTCGCTTGAGTTTAAACAAACCAATATCCCAGAGTCGGATTTTAAAGATTTTACCGAAGGTCTTGAGGAATATTACTTAGGTGGTCTGATTGATTTTTTTGAGGATTAAAACATATACCCCTCATTGCTGTTTAAATTTTAATCAACCATTAAAATTATGAACAGAACATTGGGTTTAATACTGATCATTATAGGAGGTGCCA
>JASLGV010000289.1 GCA_030149995.1 Pedobacter sp. | reverse complement strand
GAATCCATTGCACTGTTTGCGCGTGTAGGCGGCGGTATTTATACCAAAGCAGCTGATGTGGGTGCCGATCTGGTGGGCAAAGTTGAAGCTGGCATACCTGAAGATGACGTGCGGAATCCGGCAACAATTGCCGATAACGTAGGTGATAATGTAGGAGACGTAGCGGGTATGGGTGCCGATTTATTCGGATCTTATGTAGCCACCATCCTTGCAACCATGGTATTGGGGCAGGAAATCAAGGTAGACGACCAATTTGGCGGCATGTCGCCCATATTATTACCCATGGTTATTTGTGGCCTTGGCATTATATTTTCCATTATCGGCACCTGGTTTGTAACAATTAAAGACGAAAAATCAAACGTTCAGAACGCGCTGAACCTTGGCAACTGGTCGTCTATTATCATTACAGCCATCACTTCTTTTTTTGTTGTAAAATGGATGCTACCGGATACACTCATCCTGCGTGGCTATGAATTTTCGAGCATAAATGTTTTTTACTCCATTATGGTTGGCCTGGTGGTTGGCACCATTATGAGTCTGGTAACAGAGTATTTTACCGCCATGGGTAAAGGCCCGGTTAATTCGATTATACAACAATCTTCAACGGGGCATGCAACCAACATCATTGCCGGCCTTTCGGTTGGTATGAAATCGACAGTAATTCCGATTCTGGTACTCGCGGGCGGGATTATGCTGTCTTACCATTTTGCAGGTTTATATGGTGTAGCCATTGCAGCTGCCGGGATGATGGCGACCACCGCCATGCAGCTGGCCATTGATGCTTTTGGCCCGATTGCAGATAACGCAGGCGGTATTGCCGAAATGAGTCAGTTACCTCCTGAAGTACGCGAACGTACCGATAACCTGGATGCTGTAGGAAACACCACCGCAGCTACGGGAAAAGGATTTGCCATTGCTTCGGCAGCACTTACCTCACTGGCACTTTTTGCTGCCTTTGTAGGGATTGCCGGTATTTCTGCCATTGATATCTACAAGGCTCCGGTACTGGCCGGTTTATTTATTGGAGGCATGATTCCCTTTATCTTCTCGGCCCTGTGCATACAAGCCGTTGGAAAGGCAGCCATGGATATGGTTCAGGAGGTACGCAGACAGTTCAGGGAAATTCCGGGGATTATGGAATACAAGGCAAAGCCTGAATATGAAAAATGTGTAGCCATTTCAACACGTGCTTCCATCCGCGAAATGATATTGCCCGGTGCCATCGCCCTGATTACCCCTATTATTATCGGCTTTAGCTTTGGCCCTGAGGTATTGGGTGGTCTGCTGGCCGGTGTTACCGTAACAGGCGTGCTGATGGGGATCTTCCAGAGCAATGCAGGAGGTGCCTGGGACAACGCAAAAAAATCATTTGAACAAGGCGTAATGATTAACGGCGAAATGTTTTATAAGAAATCAGAGCCACACAAGGCTTCCGTAACAGGCGATACAGTGGGCGATCCTTTTAAAGATACTTCGGGTCCATCTATGAACATCCTCATCAAACTGATGTCTATCGTTTCGCTCGTTATCGCACCCTACATCGCCATTAAAACAAGTAACACCCACCAAACAAAACTTATTAAAAAGGAGATACAACTAAAAAAACAGGAATCTAACCAGCAGATGGTTTCAATCTCTTATAAAAAAATCTATTAAACTTATCTAAAAAGTCAATTGTAAAAACACGGATATAATCGTGTGCAAAAAGGGGTTTGAACAAAATCCCTTTTATTTTTAAATAATTTTTATTTAGGTTTACAGCCTCTAATTTTTGACATTAACCAAACACTATTGAAACACTTAAACTTTAACTTATGAACTTTAGAAAGTCGATCGACTTGCTTATACAAGAATCTAACGCCACAGGAGAGGGAACACTGAAGAGAACCCTGGGCCCCGTGAATCTTGTTGCACTTGGAATTGGTGCTATTATTGGAGCCGGCCTATTTTCAATTACAGGTGGTGCTGCAGCAAATAACGCAGGACCAGCTATTACGATCTCATTTATTATTGCTGCCATAGGTTGTGCCTTTGCCGGTCTTTGTTATGCAGAATTTGCTTCCATGATTCCGGTTGCAGGTAGTGCTTATACCTATTCTTATGCTACACTTGGCGAATTTGTTGCCTGGATTATTGGCTGGGACCTGGTGCTTGAGTACGCTGTTGGAGCGGCAACGGTTGCCATTAGCTGGAGCCGTTACCTGGTCAAATTTTTAGATTATTTTAACATACACCTGCCCGCACAGATTGCCATGTCGCCTTTTGATGCAGAAACCATGGCAGATGGTACCGTAGTATCGGGAATGTTTAACCTACCAGCCGTTTTTATCGTTGTGTTAATGTCGTTAATCCTGGTAAAAGGCACCAAAGAATCGGCTACCATTAATGGAATTATCGTAGCGGTAAAGGTTGTAATTGTGGTAATCTTTATCCTTTTGGGCTGGCATTACATCAATACCGAAAATTACACGCCTTACATTCCAAGCAACCAGGGCTCTTTTGGTGAGTATGGTATGTCGGGTATTGTACGTGCTGCTGGTATTGTGTTCTTTGCCTATATCGGTTTCGATGCTGTTTCTACTGCTGCGCAGGAAGCTAAAAATCCTAAAAAAGACATGCCGATCGGTATCCTGGTTTCTTTATTTATCTGTACCATTCTTTACATTCTGTTTGCACATGTTATGACAGGTGTTGCCAACTACAACGACTTTAAAGGTCAGGATGGTATTGCACCAGTAGCCGTAGCCATTAACAAAATGGGACATGCATTGCCTGATGGTACATTTGAAGTTGCCTATCCATGGTTAAACAAAGCCATTATCTTAGCCATTTTAGGCGGTTATGCTTCTGTAATCCTGGTGATGTTAATGGGTCAGTCACGTGTGTTCTTCTCAATGAGTAAAGACGGATTGTTACCAAAAGTATTTTCAAGCGTTCACCCTAAATTCAGTACACCAGCCAAGAGCAATCTTCTTTTCATGGTTTTCGTGAGTTTATTTGCAGCCTTTGTTCCGGCACGTGTGGTTGGAGAAATGACCAGTATCGGAACCTTATTTGCCTTTATACTGGTATGTATTGGCGTAATCGTTTTAAGATACAGAAACCCTGAAATTCCAAGAGCATTTAAAACTCCATTGGTACCATTAATTCCAATTTTAGGCGTATTAACCTGTTTAGGTATGATGGTATTCTTACCGCTTGATACCTGGGTACGTTTATTGGTATGGATGATTGTGGGTATCAACGTTTACCTGTTCTATGGCATTAAGCACAGTCTTTTATCAGATAATAAAGTAGAAACCCTGCGCAAGAGCAATAAAGTTGTTTCGTTGATTGGTTTAGTACTGGCTGTTATGCTTATTGTTGTGGCGATTATCCACCACCACACCACCAACGGTGAAGATACAGGCTTATATTACTTCTCACTGGCTTTTGCTGTGATTCACCTTTTTGTATATGTGATCCGCATTGCCAACCTTAAGTCAATTAAAGCAAATTAATCTTTAAAATATTGATATTTCAAAGCCACCGCAAAACGGTGGCTTTTTTTATGCCAAATAATTTCGGCAAATGTCAAATAGGTGTAACTTTGCACAAACTTTTGTTCTATGGAATTCAATTTCAGTCAGATTTTATCGACCACGATGGTTTTATTTGCCATCATTGATATTTTGGGTTCTATCCCGGTTGTAATTGAATTAAGGCGAAAAGCCGGTCATATAGAGTCTGAAAAAGCTTCGCTGGTAGCGACCATACTGATGGTATCGTTTCTTTTTTTAGGCGAGTCCATGCTGAAGGTAATCGGGCTGGATGTAGAGTCTTTTGCCATAGCAGGCTCTTTTGTTATTTTCTTTATTGCCATGGAGATGGTTTTGGGTCTTACCTTCTTTAAAGAAGAGGCGCCAGAAACGGTATCTATTGTTCCCCTTGCCTTCCCTTTAATTGCAGGCGCCGGCTCTATGACCACTTTACTTTCTTTAAAAACAGAATATGCCACCCAAAACATTGTAATTGGTATTCTGCTTAACATGCTTTTTGTTTATTTCGTACTCAAAAATACCAACAGACTTGAAAAGCTATTCGGGAAATCGGGTTTGAATATTCTTCGTAAAGCTTTCGGTGTGATATTACTGGCCATAGCCATTAAACTTTTCAGAAATAATACCGGGCTTTAAGCCATTTTATAATTCCAGTTTACTGTAACAATTGTTGCTGTACAGTGTCTCAACATTAAGAGAAAAGGATATGAACAGCTTTGAAGGATATACACTGGCATTTGGTATTATTGCCCTTGTAGTCGAAATTGTAAAATACCTGAAAAAGAAATTTAAAACCTGGTTTCACCATGGTTAGTCTTTGATGAGCCTGGCTACGAACATGGTATCGGCCCGGTTGTGGTATCCCTTTATTAATTCCATTTCTTCGAGTTTTAAACCAAGGTTTTCTGTCATAAATTTAACCTGCATTTCATTTTCTGCTGCAAAAGCCGAGCAGGTAATGTAAATAAGCGGTTTCCCGCTTTTCAGATTTTTTACCACGTTTTGTATGATGGTTTTCTGCATGGCTGCAAACTGACTGATTTTTTTCTCGTCAAAAAAACGGAGCATCTCAGGTGTACGTCCCCAGGTGCCCGATCCGGTACAAGGTGCATCCAGTATGATGCCATCAAATGCATAATGATGCAATACCTGATCGTTGTTCTGTAACAGATCAAGCTCTTTTTTATGATATTTTAAAATACCGGCCTGCCTGAAACGTTCGTCGAGGTTAATTAAAATACTGGCTCTTAAATCGCTCACCAGCAAATCGGTTACCGGCTGAAGACTGTGGAGCAGCAGGCTCTTCCCGCCTGATGCAGCACAGCAATCCCACCATTTATCCCATTTCTGAGGTTTAAAATAGTGACCGGTGTGCTGCGATGATAAATCCTGTACCTGGTAAAGACCAGATTCCAGTACACCTTCTAACTTACTGCCATTGGGTAATGCAATCGCTGTTTCACTTAATTTCCTCGCTTGTAAGCCACCTTTGGTAAGCGCGGCAAGTATTTGATCTGCCGAGCCTTCGGAAACGCGGATAAACAAATCTGGCTGACGAAAGAAAGAAGCATAAAAACCGGGTTTTTCCAGATCTGCAGATAGGTGTGTGTGAAAAGGAAAAACCTCGTCAATTTTAAATTCCGGATGGACTGAAACAACCCGGCCAATCTTATCCTCCAGCTTTTCAGTTATATATTCTTTAAATTCAGGTAAATATTTTTCGGTAATCAGACTCAAATCCTGATGGCACAGAAAATCGCCTATTGCCAGTCTTTCCAACGGATTTAAACCGGGCAATATCCCCCCCATTCTGAAATAGCTATACAGGTACCGGCTTGCCCAGCGTCTGTCTGAAGAGCCCATGTTTTTATGCTGCTTAAAATAAACAGGTAAAAAGCGGTGCAGGGGAATTGCACCATCATATTGTTCTAAAATTTGTTCAAATGCTTTAATCTGATGCTCTACGCGCATAAATTCAGGATTCTTATCTGGAAATAACGGATTGTAAAATTACTCAACAATGTTAAGTGCGAAATTTTTATAATGCAACAGCATTAAACTGGTATTGATGTAGCCTAACTTTTCATCGTGTATAAAAGAAAAACTGTTCTGCAATCCCTTGTATTTTTCTTTGGTTAAATATTGCTTGTAATCGTAGCCATAATTGGTTAAAAGCTTGCCAAAATAATACCCGATATCAAAACCCTTAAAGGCATATTCTCCGGGCTCAAACCCATACTGTACCCTGTATTTTTTGATAAAAGCAATCACGGCAGCACTTTTATAATCAACTTTATACGAGGCGCTGATGATGGTGTTGAGTGCCTGCAGTTTATCGGCCGGATAATTTTGTTTTACCCAGTTTGGATGACCGAAAAGATTAATATCATAACCACCCGTTTTAAGATTTTTCAGCTTGTACAATTTCTCAACGGTAGGCAACACAAAAGCCCGGTCTGAAGAACTTACAATCACTACATATGTTTTACCTTTTACCATATGTGTTTCGAAGGTAAAAGCAGAAGCATACTCCTGAAAAGTAAAACCACGATTGGCCGATGAGCTAAAATATTCCCTGAAAGGAGCTGCAAATTGCTCGTCTTCTGTTTTTTTAGGATTGATTAGTACAACAATTGTATTGGCCGGATTATAATTTTTGGTGATGTAGCGGTCTATTTTATTTACATGCAGGTTTATATTGTTAACCACCGAAATCAGGTTGGGATTATCAAAATCGGCTGGTTGTGAGGCAGCGAGCGGAGAAACCACCGGCAGGTTATTTTCAACAGAATAGCTGGTAATGTGCTTTAGACCATCGGGAAATACCGGCCCGACAATTAAATCACTCTCCCTGAATCGTTCATTTTTATAAATACCCGCCAATCTTGCCTGGTCGTCTTGTGTATCGAAAACGTTGAGGTTAAAACTCAGTCCTTTTGCTGCAGCTGAGTCAAGCCCGAGCTTAAATCCCTGGTAAAAATCAATCGGCATGGCATATTTTTCCATATCCGCCTTATTGAGTTTTTTCGGGTTTACGTTATTCAGCTGGAAAGGTACGAGAAGAGATATATTGGCCTTTGAAAATTTTCTCAGTTCGGGCTTCTTATCAGTAGGCTGATCCTTACCCACTGTCTGATTATTTTTGGGTTTACGCACTTTTGGCGAACATGCCGCCAATATGGTAAGGGCCAAAATAACAAACACACATCTGCTTCTTACGTACATACCTATTATTTTTAATAAAATATGCTGACAAAAGATTGCGTTCTGTCAGCATATTTAAAGTTTTTACAACAATCGTTCCGATTGTTTAACCAACCGGAAAATATTAACCTATTCCCATTCAATGGTTGCAGGTGGTTTCGAACTGATGTCGTAAACCACACGGTTAATACCTTTTACTTTATTAATAATATCATTGCTGATCTTTGCCAATACTTCATAAGGTAAGTGGCACCAGTCTGCTGTCATACCATCTAATGATTCGACCGCACGCAGGGCA
>JASLGV010000278.1 GCA_030149995.1 Pedobacter sp. | reverse complement strand
ATTTAATTTCGAAAGTACATTGGTGGTCTCATCCGCTTTTGCAGCCAGGTATACATTTGGAAAAATGGAACCTAATTTTTGTTTATCCATTTGCTGTAAATCCGGAAGATCTGCAAAGATTTCTTTTGCACCTTTATCGCCATCGGTCAGCTGATCTAATCCCGAAAGGTGATAACTGTAAATAAAACTACGCAAGGGGGCAAAAACCGGGTTTAATACATTTTCATTAAACCAGAAGCGGTTACGCAGCCCATCGGCTGCTTTCCAGCCGGCATTGCCGGAAGCCTGTGCCAGATTTATAATGTTTTGTGCTTTCTTAAAATAGGTGTTTCCACCCATTTTACTAAAACTGTCTTTATCTAAGCCAATAATGGTATAGGCGTAATACGTTAACAGGGCGCTGATGTTGGAAATATAATTTTGTTCAGAAAAATCAATGGTTGAGCCGTCTGTATAGCTAAAATCAAAATTTTTATCGCTTATATTTAAGAGTGTACTGTTATAGGAACTGTTAAAAACCGGCCGGCTGCTTTGAATCTGTGCTTCTGCTGTATAGCCCGAACCACCATCCCAGGAGTTCAATGTAATTACAAAACTGCAATCAATGCGCTCTTGTGTTTTGTAGGTTTCGTTGCTGAATTTATTGTTGTTTAAAAAATCGCGAATTGTTTTTTGAAGCATGTCAAGCGATGTTTTGTTGATATTGGAAACTTTAGGCGCCAATACCTGTACCCGGGCATTCAGTTCTTGTGCCTGAATTTTGCCAAGGCCAATAATCATCAACAGGCAAACAATTCTTTTTATCATTTTATAAAAGCTTTAAAATCGCGTTACAAATATCTTTAGCCACATCTGTTTTTGATTTAACTTCAAAAACGCTGCGTTCCAATTGTCTGTTAAAAATAGTAATTTTATTGGTATCTGATTTAAAACCTGCACCCGGATCATTTAAGGAATTTAACACAACCAGGTCGAGGTTTTTCTTTTCCAGTTTGCCTTTAGCATAGTTTTCCTCATCGTGCGTTTCGAGGGCAAAGCCAACAAGGATTTGATTTTTGGTTTTGCTACGGCCCAACGAAGCCAGAATATCAGTTGTTTTTTCCAATTCCAGAACCAGGTTGTTTTCTTGCTTTTTTATCTTTTGAGTCGCGATTTTTTTAGGCTTGTAATCAGCCACCGCTGCACACATCACCGTAATATCGGTTTCCCCAAAAAAAGAATGGCACGCCTGGTACATGTCTGCTGCTGTTACTACATCTATACGTGTTAAGGGCTGTGTAGATTTTTGTGCCGTTGGTCCGCTAATCAGCGTTACACTGGCACCTAAGGCCGCAAGTGCATCAGCAAGGGCAAAACCCATTTTTCCCGATGAGTGGTTGCCTATAAAACGAACCGGATCAATTGGTTCGTAAGTAGGGCCTGCCGTAACCATGGCTTTTTTACCATATAGAGGTAATTGTTTTTTTAAGGCCGTTTCCAGGAAGGAGATAATTTCTTCAGG
Source organism: Pedobacter sp. (assembly GCA_030149995.1). Classification (GTDB taxonomy): domain Bacteria; phylum Bacteroidota; class Bacteroidia; order Sphingobacteriales; family Sphingobacteriaceae; genus Pedobacter. Next base: position 1,605 of record JASLGV010000278.1, on the reverse strand, counting down.
TTCGGCCATGCGCCCTTCGCCGTATAATCCGCTTGCAAGCTCTCCCTTTGCAGGTGAAATTACGGTATTTCCAAAGCTTTCAATGCGGGCAATGTTTTGTTGCGTGCTTTCATGCTTCCACATATCCAGATCCATTGCAGGTGCAACATATACCGGGCATTTGGCCGATAAGTAAACAGCCGTTAGCAGGTTGTCGCAAATGCCGTTAGAAAGTTTCGATAGAGTGTTTGCGCTGATGGGGGCAATAACCAGTAGGTCGGCCCACAAACCAAGCTCCACATGATTACTCCAAACGCCTGTTTCGGCTTCGAAGTATTGGGTGTAAACCGGATTTTTAGAAAGTGTAGCAAGGGTAAGCGGGGTAATGAAATTAGACCCGTCTGGTGTTAGTATTACTTTAACGTTTGCGCCAGCCTTAACCAGCAGTCTGACTAAAAAAGCCGACTTATAGGCTGCTATGCTACCGCAAACGCCGAGTATAATGTTTTTATTCTTAAGCATGGGCAAAGGGCATAAGGCATAAAGCATAGAGCGTAATGCATATAAACGCTTTGCTCTAAACGCTATGCACTATGCAATTACTTTTGTTCTTTAGAAGGGTTTCTGTGGTAAACCTTATCATTTAAAAACTCATCCATTGCAACCAAAACAGGTTTTGGCATACGCTCATAGTGCTTACTGATTTCGATCTGCTCGCGGTTTTCGAATATTTCTTCCAGGTTATCATTGCTCGATGCAAATTCTGCAAGTTTACCGTGCAATTCTTCTTTCATGTTATTTGAAATCTGATTAGCCCTTTTAGCAATAATAACTAAAGATTCGTATAAGTTATCAGTAGCTCTATCTAAATCGTGTACATTTCTGGTAACCGTTGTATTTGGTATTGCAGGTTTGTTCGTATTCATTTTATTAATTGTTTTTTTTATCGGTATTGTTAACTATTGTTGTATCTTTTATTTTGCCGGTTCTTTTTAGCATTTCCTTGTACTTGGCTTCCTGGATTTTATAATCCTCAAGCTCCTGTTTAGTGAGTGCCAATCCTGCATCAATATCAGATTTAAGTTGTTTAGCGTCTTTTATAAATTTACTTTCAGGATGATTTTCTGAAAACTCATTATATAGCTCTATTGCTTCATTATAACGATCTTCCTGACGATTTATAAAGCTGTTTTTTGCATACATGTATTGTGCCTTAATCATCAGGTAGTCCATTTCCTCTGCATATTTAATATCCGGGAAATCGCGTTGTGCGTTTTTTAAAGCAATTACAGCAGCCCTGTAATTATCTACGTTGCTTGGGCCTGTTGTTAAATACATTTTTGCATTTTCAAAAGCTTTGTCTTCTAATTTACCTCTTAAGTTGGCAATATATTTACTTACAGCCGCTGCACGATCGCTGGTCGGGTATAAGTTCATAAATAACTGCAAAGCATCTATGGCTTTATACGTATTTTCCTGGTCGAGTGAAAAACTTGGCGATTCCAGGTAAAAACAGTAAGCACTCATGTAACGGGCTTCTTCAGCATTTCTACTGGCCGGATAAGTGTCTGCAAAGCTTTTGAACTGGTATCTGGCTGTAGTGTAATCACTTAGCCTGTATAAAGT
>JASLGV010000028.1 GCA_030149995.1 Pedobacter sp. | reverse complement strand
GAGATTTTTCAGAGGCTGAAAAATATTACCAGATGGCTGCTTCGTTTACCAATACGAAATACCGCAAAGCTTTGTTTTATTACGCCGAAAGCTTAAGAGCCAATAAGAAGTTTGAGGCCGCAATCGATGCTTTTCAACAGTTTATCAACAACAATAAAGGTGATCTTCTGATAAAAAATGCAGAGAAAGAAATCAAATCCTGCAGGTTTGCCATTGAAGAAACGCGCTATCCGCGCATGGTTCAGGTAAGTAAGTTGCCCGATCAGGTAAATGGCCTTGGATCTAATTACGCCGCAACTAAAATAAACAATCAAATCTATTTTACTTCCTCAAGACCTGTAGCGGTTTCGGGTAAAAAGGACGTGCTTAAAGACGATGCAAATGCACGTGTAGCCACAAAGGCCAACCCATTTATTAATCAGATTTATGTAACAAAGAGCCTGCCTGTAAACAATGCTGTTGAAGTAAGAACGGTAGATATAAACTTGCCGGCAGACATGGAATTTGCAGCAGCCAGTTTTACACCTGACGGAAAAACGGTTTATTTTACAGCCTGGAAAAACAAAGAAAAATATGCCATTTATACCGCTAAATTGACTGGTAATAAATGGTCTGATGCACAACCACTGGGCTTACAGGTAAACAGTAAGGATTTTAATTCCATGCAGCCTTTTGTAACCAGCGATGGAAAATTTTTGCTTTTCTCTTCAGACAGGACCGGTGGGTATGGAAAGTACGACCTCTGGTATTGCAACATTCGAAGTGACGGTTCTCTGGGGCAGGCAGTTAATTTTGGACCTGCGATTAACACAGAAGATGACGAACGCGCCCCTTATTACAATGTAAAACAAAAACGTTTAATTTTCAGTACGGATGGCAGAATTGGTTTGGGCGGGCTTGATTTCTTTGAATCGAAAGGCGATCTGGTTAACTGGACCACACCTAAAAATCTGGGTTATCCTTTTAACTCTTCTAAAGATGATATTTATTTCACCGCAACAGATGCTGATGGCAACAGCGGCTACATCAGTTCAGACCGCGAATCGTCTTGCTGTCTGGAATTGTTTTCTGTTAAAAGCGAATATCTTTCTGTAGAAGGGTTGCTGGCCGATTGCAAAACGAAAAAGCCACTCGAAAATGCCAGCGTAACCTTGAGTAACTATGAAGGACAGCAAAAAGTAGTAACAGATAAAAATGGTAAGTACACTTTTAAAGTAAATGCCAAAAGGCCTGTAAGATTACTGATTGAGAAAGATAACTATTTCGCCATTACCAAAAACTTCTCGTATGAAGAGTTGGCTAAAGCCGATACCTTAATATCTAATGATTATTGCCTAAGTCCGTTTAAAGTAAACGTTCCGATTGTACTGGATAATGTATATTATGAATTTAATAGTGCGGAACTAACCGAATCATCTAAAAAGGTATTGGATGCTTTGGCCACAATTATGGAAGACAATACCGAAATGGAAATTGAACTTGGTGCACATACAGATAATATTGGCACAGACGAATACAACCAGGAATTATCAGAAAGGAGAGCAAAATCATGCGTCGATTACCTGATCAGTAAAAATATTGCAGCCTCCAGGATGACATCTAAAGGATATGGTAAAAGAGTTCCTATTGCACCAAATACCTTTAAAAACGGAAAAGATAATCCAGAGGGAAGGGCAAAAAACAGACGTACAGAATTTAAAGTAACCAAAAAATAATTTAGTTTTAGCTCAGGTTTATAAAACCGCCTCCAAAAGTGAGGCGGTTTTTTTATATAAATACCTGTAATTATTTTTGCTGAAAGTGCTCTTTGTTATACCAGATAGATGATTTTAAATTTAATCTTTGTAATTTTCGGGGTCACAAATAGGTTATGCAGGTACACATTCATCCAACTGTTGTTTTCAGAACGCCAAGGTTTTCTTATCGGGCCAATTTAAAATCCTGCTGGCCGGCACTAAAAGAAGCCATTGCCATATCTTCCGATTCTTTTTACCAGACCATTAAAGATGTGGATGCAGAACAGTTGGAAACCCTGCCGCCGAAAGTGTTTTTCACCGTCTGGAAATATTTTAACCGTTCTAAATTCAGGGCAACACCTTATGGTACTTTTGCCGCTTTCAGCATTTTGAACAATGGCTTTAATGCAGCAGGCTCGCCAATTGTGCTATCTGAATCTTTAGAAGTTAATACTTTTGCCGATTGGTCGGTTAAAAACAACATTCATATTGAATCATCCCGTTTAGTACAGCAAAATTGCCTGCTTTTTAGCAACAGCAGTTATTATTTGTGTACAGAAAGCATCCGTTACATTGCTTCTACAGATGGTGTTTTTGAATTGGCTGAAATAGATCAGGATGCATTGGTTTTGCAAATTCTCGATGCCTGTCTGAAGCCAATAAGGGTAAACGATCTGCTACAGGTATTGGATTTACCCGAATCGGAACATGAAAATGTAAGAGAACTGCTGGCAGACATGCACGCGCTGCAATTACTTTTTACCAATTACGATCCCAACATCATTGGGGAAGATTATTTTAAAAGCCTCGGGGTCGAAATCAATTATAATACACCGAAATATCTGATTTCAGAACGTTCTTGCCATTCCGGACAGTTGAATGAGCAGTTGTTCAGGCATGTGCCGGCATTTGTAAAGTTGATGCAAAGTGTTATACCAGATGGAGAACGCCCGGCACTTAAGAATTTCAAGGCAAAATTTTTGAAGAAATTTGAACAGCAGGAGCGGCCGCTGCTGTGGGCACTCGATCCTGAAATGGGGGTTGGATACGACGAACTGGAGCAGGCAGGAGAGGAAGATTTTACCGCGCAGTTTAGCAATACACCGGTAGCCGACAATCAAAAAACATCCTTAAAGACCATATTAGAAACTGAAATTAAGCAGGCATACTTTGAGCAGCATAAGCCATTGTTTCTTCATGAGATGTCTTTTAATGCCATCGAACAGCCAGCAGCCATTCCGAATTCATTCAGTATGCTGCTATCGGTTAGCGATGAACTGGTTTGTATTGATCAGATGGGGGGTGTAACAGCAAATGCATTAAGCGGACGCTTTACCATGGCCAGTGCTGCGGTTGAAGCACAATGTGCCAGCATTAGGGAAATTGAAGAAGCCGCAAACCCGGAAATATTGTTTTTCGACGTAGCATATATGGCCGAAATGAACGTCGATAATATAAACCGGCGTAAAAGCATTTATAACTACCAGCTTTCTATTTTGAATTTTGACCGTTCAGAAACTCCGTTAAGCCTGAACGATATTTTTGTTTCTGTACGTGGTGATGAGGTTGTTTTAAGGTCAAAAAAATTCAACAAACGGCTGGTTCCCAGAATGGCTTCTGCCTATAATTATACGCGTTCAGATCTCTCTGTATTTCGTTTGTTGTGCGATTTGCAGCATCAGGGTATCCAATCTAATTTGGGTTTTTCATTGGAGCAGTTATTTCCCGCTCTGGATTATTATCCGCGGGTTCAGTATCATAATCTGGTACTGAGTGCAGCCAAATGGCGCATTCGGGGCACGGATTTACATCCAGCCGGTGCAGCATCTTTATCTATGCAGGATTGCCGTACTTTTTTACAAAAATTGGGTGTATCGGCCTTTTTTAAAACCGGTCATTCTGATCAGACCCTGTGTTTCAGCTTAAACAGTGACGAAGATTTAAATGCCTTTATGCTGTACATGAAAAAGCAAAAAGAC
>JASLGV010000102.1 GCA_030149995.1 Pedobacter sp. | reverse complement strand
GAAATCGCTTTTGCCAAAATCAACAAATTTTTAAAAGAATTTCCGGCAGCTTTAAAAGAGTTTGAAAAGCTGTTAAACCGTAACCGTATTTTTATTGACCGTACAGCCGGTGTTGCAGAGGTAACGCAGGAAAAAGCACTTGAATACAGCTGGACTGGTCCATTATTGCGCGCAACAGGTGTTGATTACGATGTTCGGATAAATGATCCTTATTCATCATATCAGGACTTTGAATTTGAAGTACCTGTAGGTACAAGTGGCGATATTTATGATCGTTACCTGGTACGTAATGAAGAAATGTGGCAGAGTTTGCGCATTATTGAGCAGGCGCTGGAAAAATTGAAAAGTGAGCCGAAAGGTATTTTCCATGCGGATGTTCCTGATTTTTATCTTCCTCCAAAACAGGAAGTTTATAACAACATGGAAGCCCTTATTTATCACTTTAAGATTGTGATGGGCGAAATTGATGCGCCTAAGGCCGAAGTTTACCATGCTGTAGAAGGTGGTAACGGAGAATTGGGCTTTTACCTGATTAATGATGGCGGACGTACTCCTTACCGTTTACATTTCCGCAGACCAAGTTTTATAAACTATCAGATGTTTGCACCAATGAGTGAAGGAATGCTGCTTTCTGATGCCATCATAAACATGAGTAGTATGAACATTATTGCAGGAGAATTAGATGCTTAAAGTAGAAGAACAAACACCTGTAGAATTTTCGTCAGCTTTACTGAGCAAGTTTGATGAAATAAAAAGCCGTTACCCTGAGGGGAAACAAAAATCGGCATTATTGCCTTTATTACACCTGGTACAGGCAGAATATGGCTGGGTGAGTACACCTGCAATGGATAAAGTTGCGGCATATCTGAATATCAAACCGATAGAGGTTTATGAAGTGGCTACATTTTATACCATGTATTTTCTGAAGCCACAGGGTAAATATGCTTTAGAGGTATGCAGAACCGGTCCTTGTTGCCTGGTTGGTGCAGAAAAAATACTGAAACACCTGGAAGATAAACTGGGCGTTAAAGAAGGCGAAGTTACAGCCGATGGCTTATTCAGTTTTAGAGGAGTTGAGTGTTTAGCGGCCTGTGGATTTGGTCCTGTTCTTCAGATTAGTCCTGAATACACTTTTTATGAAAACCTAACGGAAGAAAGTGTAGATAAATTGATTGAAGATTTGAAAAATAAATAAGATTTGAGAAACCAGATATGGGGTTTGAAAGCATAACAACCGTTTGCAGTTTTACATCCCACATCTCACATCTAAAGATACATGAGTCGTAAATTACTACTTGAACATATAAACGTACCTGGCATCAATACTTTTGATGTGTATCGCCAGAAAGGCGGGTACCGTGCCGTTGAAAAAGCGCTTAAAACCTTAAGCCCCGAAGATGTGGTGGAAGAGGTAAAGAAATCAGGTTTGCGCGGTCGTGGAGGAGCGGGTTTCCCAACGGGTATGAAATGGAGTTTTCTGGCTAAACCAGAAGGTGTTGCGCGCTATTTGGTGTGTAATGCCGATGAGTCGGAACCTGGCACGTTTAAAGATCGTTATCTGATGACACACATCCCGCATGCGTTAATTGAGGGAATGATTGTGGCCAGTTTTGCGTTAGGTGCAAAAGTTTCTTACATCTATGTTCGCGGAGAGATGATGCCGCAAATCCGTATCCTGGAAAGGGCAATTGCCGAAGCAAAGGCAGCTGGTTTTCTGGGTAAAAATATCCTGGGAACAGGCTACGATCTTGAATTGTATGTTCAGCCGGGCGGCGGTGCATACATTTGTGGAGAGGAAACGGCTTTACTCGAATCGCTTGAAGGTAAAAGAGGTAATCCAAGAATAAAACCACCTTTCCCGGCGATTGCTGGCTTATATGGCTGCCCTACAGTGGTAAACAATGTAGAATCTATTGCAGCTGTTGTGCCAATTATCAACGATGGTGGAGATGAATATGCTAAAATCGGTATCGGAAGAAGTACCGGAACCAAATTAATATCAGCTTCAGGAAATCTGGTTAAACCGGGGGTTTATGAAATAGAACTGGGACTTCCTGTAGAAGAGTTCATTTACTCTGATGAATACTGCGGAGGGATTGCAAATGGTAAAAGATTAAAAGCAACGGTAGCAGGTGGATCTTCCGTTCCTATTTTACCGGCTAATTTAACTTTAAAACTGGCCAACGGTGATCCACGCTTAATGAGCTACGAATCGCTGTCGGAAGGTGGTTTTGCTACAGGCACCATGTTGGGCTCAGGCGGATTTATTGCTTTCGATGAAGATCAATGTATTGTACGCAATACCTGGAATTTTTCCAGATTTTATCACCACGAAAGTTGTGGACAATGTTCGCCATGCAGAGAAGGAACAGGGTGGATGGAAAAAGTATTACACAAAATCGAACATGGCCATGGAACCATGGAAGATGTGGATTTACTTTGGGACATTCAGCGTAAAATAGAAGGTAATACAATTTGTCCGCTGGGAGATGCAGCGGCCTGGCCGGTTGCCAGTGCCATCCGTCATTTCAGAGATGAATTTGAATGGCACATTAAAGAGCCGGTTAAGAGCCAGAGCCAGAATTATGGTATTGCAAATTATGCAACGCCGATTGAAAAAGCTCCGGTAACGGAAGAAAAATAAAGCGCCTCGGTTCGTGTCGCCACGAAACAAAAGCAAGAAATAGAAATAAATCTTAAGGTCACATTTTGTGACCTTAAGAAAGTTTAACTTAACACTAAGAATATGTAATGAAAGAAGAATTAACATCCGTAATTGTCCCAAACGAAGTAATTATTAATAAAATATATCTTTTCCGGGGAGTTAAAGTGATGTTAGATTCGGATTTGGCAGAACTCTTTGGCGTTGAGACAAAAAAATTAAAGCAACAGGTTAGAAGAAACATTGAACGCTTCCCGGAGCATTTTATGTTCGAATTAACAAAAGAAGAAAACGAAATCTTAAGGGCGCAAATTGCAACTTTAAGACACGGACAACACTCAAAGTACCTCCCGTTTGCATTTAGCGAACATGGTATTTTGCAACTGTCGAACGTTTTGAAAAGCAGTAGGGCAGTAGAAGTAAGTATTAAAATTATTGATGTGTTTGTGCAGCTTAGAACGATGGTTTTAAGCAATACAGAAATAAGGATAGAATTAGAAAAGATTAAAAAGAAGGTAGATAATCAAGATAAAAACATTGAAGTGATCTTCAGATATTTTGATGAACTATTGGAGCAGAAAGCACAGCCAAGAAAGCAAATTGGCTACAAAAT
>JASLGV010000093.1 GCA_030149995.1 Pedobacter sp. | reverse complement strand
TCTCTACATCCTCTTCGCCTTTTTTCTTTTTCTTATTTGATTTGCCGCTTAAACGCTCTTCAATAATTTTATCGTATTGCACCTGCTGCTCGCCTTTTAATACATTGCGGATGTTTTTAGAAGTTTCGTTCTGCAATTTGTAAAATTTATCAACGTCTTCTTCCCTCGAATCGCCTGCCTGCTGTCTTTTGACCATATCTGCCTGCATCTTGGCCTGGTTAAAGGTAAAACTATAGATTACACTCTTTTGCGTGGCATTAAGTTTTAGTTTTTTATCCAGGTCTTCAACATTTTTTTTAGCGATTTCATCGGGAGTAGGAATTTTATTCTGCTGGGCCTTAGATACGCTGTTGATGCCAATGATGATTAAAAATAAAAAGATGAGCTTTTTCATACGCACTTGTTGGTTGGGTTCTGCAAGTGGTAAATGTTTAACCGCCACGCAGCTACCTGTTGTAAAATTTCTATTGCGCTAAGGTATCAAATAATCTTAAAAAGCAAAAGCCCGCAAATTTAGTTTGCAGGCTTTTTTATAAGGTTTTGTTGCTTACAATGCTTTTTTGTATAATTCTGCAACAGCATCCCAGTTAATTACATTCCAGATGGCAGCTAAGTAATCCGGACGTTTGTTCTGATATTTCAGGTAGTATGCATGTTCCCAAACATCAATTCCTAAAATCGGTGTACCTTTTACTTCCGCAACATCCATTAATGGATTGTCCTGGTTTGGAGTAGAAGAAACAACCAGTTTCTTATCTGCGCCTACTGATAACCAGGCCCAGCCAGAACCGAAGCGGGTTGCGCCTGCTTCAGATAATTTAGTTTTTAATTCAGCAAAAGAACCAAAGGTTTCGTTAATGGCTTTTGCCAGGTCGCCTGTAGGTTCTCCACCTTTATTCGGGCCTAAAATATTCCAGAATAAAGAGTGGTTATAGTGACCACCGCCATTGTTTCTAACGGCAGCAGGATATTTGGAAATGTTTTTAATCAGGTCTTCCAGTTTTGCGTTTGCTTCCGGTTTACCTTCTAATGCTTTGTTCAGGTTGGTTACATAAGCCTGGTGATGTTTGTCATGGTGGATTTCCATGGTTGTTTTATCGATGTGCGGTTCTAATGCATCGGTTGCGTAATGTAACGCAGGTAATTCAAAAGCCATAATATGTATAATTAAAGTTTAAAAATGTTTCTTTTAGCAAATATAACATTCAAAGGTTAACAATTGTTCATGTTATTATCATCATATTAACAGCTCAGTGTATTTCTTGCAGAAAAACACCTGAGCTTAAGGACGTTTTTTAAGAAAGAAATTTTTCATAAGTGTGGCGCAGTTTTCGGCAAGCACACCGCCTTTTAAAATGGTTTTAGGATGCAGAAGATTTGCACCCTTTGATAAAAAGCCTCTTTTTTCTTCTCTCGCCCCGTAAACAATACGTCCTATTTGTGTCCAGTAACTGGCACCGGCGCACATTACACAGGGTTCTATGGTTACATATAAGGTGCAATTGTTTAAGTATTTGCCCCCTAAGGTTTGGGCAGCTGCTGTAAAAGCCTGCATTTCGGCATGGGCGGTTACATCGTTAAAACGTTCGGTCAGGTTGTGGCCGCGGCCAATCACGCGGTTGTTGCTTACCACGATGGCACCGATTGGAATTTCATCGGCTGCCAGCGCTTTTTGAGCTTCTTCCAGGGCCAGTTTCATGTAGTGGATGTCTGCCGCTTCCGGATCGCTGTCTTCAAAATTATAAAAACTCATGTAGCAAATATAGCAACATTAAAGATTGCCTTTAGGCCATTTTGCTGCCATTCGGTACGGGACGCTCCAGGCTGGTTAATACAATATGCCCATCTGCATCGGCAAAACCGGTAACCAGAAATTCTGACATAAATTTTCCAATTTGTTTTTTCGGAAAGTTGATGACGCCAACAATCTGCCGCCCTGCCAGTTCGTCTTTTGTATAGTGACGGGTGATTTGTGCACTGCTGGTTTTTATGCCAAAAGGGCCAAAGTCGACCTTAATTTTGTATGAAGGGTTTCTGGCTTCGGGGAAATCAAATACTTCGAGGATTGTGCCCGCTCTTAATTCTACTTTTTCAAAATCTGTCCAGTTTATATCTTGTATCATATTCGGTTTGTATAGGTTGTAACAGGTGCAAAAGTATAAAATATTAAAATACGGAGTCTTCGCACTTTGCTCTGCGGGTAAAAGAAAACAAAAAGTGGAATTTGTTGCAGCCTGGAAGTACAATGCCGGGTTAGGCAATATCGGTTTGGCTGTTGTCTTTTTTGGAGTCTTTTACGGCAACAATTATAAGGCTCCAGATACCGAGTAAAACGGTCAGCAGAAATTGGGTAGAGTGTAATAAGGTGGCGTAAGCCAGCCCATCGTTAAAGGAGATTGAATATAAAAGCAGCGATTGTGCTACCATCCAGTGGAATACGCCAATGCCACCCTGAACGGGCGCAACCATGGCAAAGCCTGAGAAAACCAGTGCGGTAAATGCAGCATTCAAACCCAGGTTTTCAGTTGCGTGCAGGCTTAGAAATGCAAAATACATGGATAAAAGATACAGAAACCAGATGCCGCCGGTGTAAAGCAGAAATAGTTTTTTGTGTTTAAGCTTGCTATACGAACCGAACCCTTGTTTTAAGCTAACCAGTATTCTTAAGAAACGATCGCTGAATTTCTTTTTTAGCAAGTAAAAGCATGCAAACAGTAAAAAGACCAGTGCTGTACCAGCGATCAGTAACCACCAAAAGTTAAGCTGTGCTGTTTTTTCGGTCAGGCCATCCCAGATGGTATGTATAAAGCTGGCAACGGCACTGTACTGGAACAGCAGCATGAGCAGGGAAGTAAGCAAAAGGATCAGCACATCGAAAAGTCTTTCGGTAATCACTGTGCCAAGAGAAGCGAATACCGGAATGTGCGATGTTTTTCTGATTACCGAACAGCGGGCTATCTCGCCGAAGCGTGGTAAAGCGAGGTTGGCTAAATATCCGATAATAACAGCGTGGTAAGTTGCGCGGAGGGTTACGCGGTACTGGATGGAGTTGTACAACATTTGCCATCTCCGGGCGCGTAGTACGTGCGCGAGCCAGAGGGTAATGGCTGATATGCCCAGCCAAAAGAAATTGGCTGTTTTTATTTCCAGCCAAATCTTTTGTATGTCTTGCCCCTTAAAAGCTAAATACATAATCCACGTTCCTGTTAAAAACAGGAGGATGTATTTAATTGCCGTTTTGAGGCGGTTAACCAAAATGTTATTTTAATAAATGGTTGTTGTCGTCGGGAAATACCAGTATCGGATTGTATTTTTTGGCTTCTTCAATTGGCAGAGATCCGTACGACATGATAATTAATATATCGCCCACCTGTGCAAGGCGCGCAGTTGCTCCGTTTAAGCAAATGGTTCCGGTGCCGCGTTCTCCTTTAATAACGTAGGTTTCAAAGCGGGCACCATTATTATTATTAACAATCTGTACTTTTTCGTTTGCGATAATATTGGCCGCATCCATTAAATCCTCATCAATGGTTATGCTGCCTACATAATTCAGTTCAGCCTGCGTAACCTTAACGCGGTGTAGTTTCGATTTTAATATCGTGATAATCATTTGGCAAAGTTAGTAATAAAAGTTTTCAGTTCGGGAATGCCTGCGTTGCTGATCGGATAAATACAAGATTACCTTTTACTTTAAAATAACATTATCGATCAGCCTGGTGGAACCTACTTTTGCAGCCACCAGTGCAACAAGGCTTTTTTCGTCTTTAGCAGTTGCGGGCTCGAGGGTTTCGCCATTTGCAATGGTAAAGTAATCCAGCTCAACATTTGGAACCTGCCGGTAAAAAGCTTTTGCTTTTTCTTCAAGCTGCTCTAAGGGGTATTCGTTAAAATGATCTTCAACAAATTTTAGCGACTGGCTTAAAACGAGTGCATGCTGCCTGTCGGCCGCAGATAAATGGATGTTACGGCTGCTCATGGCGAGTCCGTCTTCCTCGCGGATGATGGGACAGGTTATGATTTGGATGGGCGAATGAAAATAAGCCAGCATGTTTTTAATCATCAGCACCTGTTGATAATCTTTTTGTCCAAACATGGCAATATCCGGTTCGGTTACATCGAAAAGCTTTTTTACAATTTGGGTAACGCCCTGGTAATGCCCGCGTCTGAATTCGCCTTCTAAAAGAAACTCC
>JASLGV010000092.1 GCA_030149995.1 Pedobacter sp. | reverse complement strand
CCTGGGTACAGGTCTGGGCGTTGTAAGCAATAATATTGCAGATGGTAATATTGTTCGTTATAAACCTTTGTGGGCTAAGGTAGATCCCGGATATGGCCCATTCCCCGGCAAAAACAAAAGTGTGGATTTACTTATTCCCCTAAACCTGGGCTTTAATTATTTTTTCACAGACCGGTACGGTTATGCCCGTTATGCCATTAATATAAATCTCCAGAGCAATATTACCATCGGAGAAGGCCTGGATGGTTATGATGATCCGGAAAGCAAGTTCAGAAATGCTTCACCGGATATTTACAATGCTTATACCATTGGTGTGAAATATTTTTTGGGAAATATGAAAGTATCTAAAAAATCTTTGTAAACACATCTCTTTCGTTTTTCAAACCATGAATGTGATCAGAAAAATTTTCTTACTTAAACTGTGTTTAGGTGCCTTAACCTTATCTGCACAGCAAACACCCTTTGAAAAAAGCAAGCAAACCGCAACAGCTACTTATCCCGAAGTAATTTCTTATTACAAGGAGCTTGCCTCCAGATATCCGCAGGCTAAACTTTTAAATTATGGCAATACGGATTTTGGTGTGCCTTTAAGCCTGATGGTTTTATCGGCCAACCGTGTGTTTGATCCGGCAACGATCCGCAAGCAGCAAAAAAGTATTTTGTTAATTAACAATGGAATCCATCCCGGAGAACCCGAAGGTATAGATGCTTCTATGATGCTGGTGCGCGATTTGCTAAAGGAAAACAAACTGCCTGAAAATGTGGTGATCTGCATTATTCCATTGTACAATATTGATGGAAGTTTTAACCGGAGCGGCACGTCAAGAGCCAATCAAAATGGCCCGCAGGCCTATGGATTTAGGGGTAATGCAAAGAACCTGGACCTGAACCGCGATTTTATTAAAACAGATTCGAAAAACTCGGCTGCCTTTCAGCTTATTTTCAATACCTGGCAACCCGAAATTTTTGTCGATACCCATACCAGCAACGGAGCGGATTACTCGTACGTAATGACACTGATCCCAACGCAAAAGGATAAATTAAACCCGGTTTTATCTTCTTATCTGACACAGAAGCTCGTGCCGGGCTTATATTCCGAAATGGAAAAGAAAGGTTACCCTTTAATTCCTTATGTAAATTCGGTGGGCGAAACGCCCGATAGTGGTATTACTGGTTTTATAGAATCGCCCCGCTATTCTACAGGTTATGCTGCTCTGCACAATACGATTGGCTTTATGCCCGAAACACACATGCTGAAAGCCTATAACCTGCGCGTAGATGCTACTTATAAACTTTTGAGCAGTTACATCGATCTGATAAACAGGGATGCAAAAACGATTATCAAAAATAAGCAGCAGGCAGATCATCTGGTGGCTACGCAGGAAAAATTTCCACTTGAGTGGAAATTAAACAGGAACCTATCAGACAGCATTCTTTTCAAAGGGTTTGAAGCCAGATACAAACCAAGTACGGTGAGCGGTGCCAGCAGGCTTTATTACGATAGAAACAGCCCGTATAGTAAGATGATTAAACAATGGAATAATTTTGAACCTTCACTAACCGTTCAGAAACCCATTGCCTATATTATTCCCAAAGCCTGGGAGCGTGTAATTGCCCTGTTAAAGCTTAACCAGGTTAAAATTGAAACGCTGAAGAATGATGTTAAGATTCCGGTAGAAAGTTATTACATAGCCGATTTTAAGACCAGCAGCAAACCTTATGAAGGCCATTACCTGCACTCGGCTGTACAGCTCAATGCTGTGCCACAGGATTTAACATTTTATGCAGGCGATTATGTAGTATATGTAAACCAGCCGGCCAACCGTTATATTGTAGAAACCCTCGAACCGCAGGCAACAGATTCTTTTTTTAACTGGAACTTTTTTGATTCTGTTCTGGATATGAAAGAGCATTTTTCGGCTTATGTTTTTGAAGATACGGCAACCGGCTTATTGCAAAATGACCCGGCTTTAAAAGAAAAACTGGAACAAAAAAAGGCTTCTGACCCTGCTTTTGCAAAGAATGCGGCCGCGCAACTTGATTTTGTTTATAAAAATTCTGATTATTACGAGAAAACGCATAACCGGTATCCGGTGGCTCGTTTAACAACATCCGTTAAACTGGATTTAAAATAATTTACAATGGAATACTTAGCCGTGGCACCTGTTGCCTCTATTATATTTATCTTTACGCTCATTACAAGTATCTATGCCTTTTACGACCATAGTGTATATGGGAAATTTATGCTGCACCCCTATAGTGTTGCCAAAGGGCACAAGGCTTATACCCTTTTAACCAGCGGTCTCGTACATGCCGACTGGATGCACCTGTTTTTCAATATGTTTACCTTTTATGCGTTTGCGTTTTCGCTTGAACGGATGATGGGAAGCTGGCAGTTTGGCCTGTTGTATTTTTTAGGGCTGGTGTTAAGCGATTTACCGACTGTTTTTAAGCATAAAAATGACTTCCATTACAACAGTCTGGGGGCTTCGGGTGCCATCAGTGCCGTATTGTTCAGTTATATCCTGTTTAACCCGCTTTCAAAGATCTATATTATGTTTATTCCCATTGGCATTCCGGCGGTTGCTTTTGGAGCATTATATCTGATCTATTGCGTATATGCATCGCGTAATTCAAGAGATAATATTAATCACGATGCGCATTTTTTCGGTGCGCTAACAGGTTTGATTTTCACCATTATTTTTGTTCCGGGAATTTTACAGAACTTCTTTGCGCTTTTAACTGGTAGCCGGTAAAAAGGGATCTTCAAAGAAACTCATTGGTTGCTCTGGATTTTTAATGATCTCAAACTTTACATAACCCCAGGGTTTCCAGAAATTTTCTAAAACCTGTGCATATACCTTGTGTTGCCAGACATCGAACAAAGGTTTGCTCATGTTGCCCCTCAGTGGCATGGCTTCTATATAGATGGTGCCATCAACCGGCATAAAAGTATATTCGGGCAGGCGGTTAAAAAGGTAAGCAGAATAATAAAAACGTGCACAAAGTTCTTCGAACTGCTGAGCAGTCAAGGCCTTGTTAAGTGTGGCTTTCAGAATATCCTCGTGATAGCGTTTGTTGGTTCCGTTGTCCTGCAAGCAGGCAATGATTCCAAAATCCTTCATTTTCATAGAGAAAGTAAGGGTGTTGATTTCGTCGCGGAAACTGAAAGGTGTGTCTGTATCTTCCAGCTTAACAACCGTAATAGACCAGGGGCTAAAATTTTCAAATTCGAGTTTGGTATACAGATTTTGCAGCATGTAATTCAGGTTGCCGAATTTCATCATTAAAGATTGCGACATGTTCAGCCCGTCTGCCGTCATTTCCTTGCGCAGGGCTGAATGCATTTCTATATATACAAAAC
>JASLGV010000194.1 GCA_030149995.1 Pedobacter sp. | reverse complement strand
CTTTTTTTTTAGGTCATTTTTCATAAAACGGGTCAAAGTAGCAGACAACCGGCAAATAAAATGATTATTCCCGTATTCCAAACAGCAGGTAAATAATTTGAACTGTTTCCTGTTTTGTTCTTTTGTTTTTGAATATTTTTTTTGATTTCAAGATGACAAGTGTATGCATAGAATATTGATAAAAAGCTGGGCATTGCGGTAATTATAAGGTATTTTCGCCCCGCAGTAATCCGGGAAAAAGGGTGGTTGGATAAATAATATCAGGTATTTGGTGGTTTATTTTGCCGTTCCCTTAAATAACGGGTTCCTGGTATATTATTGATTTTAAAATTCAGCAAACCGCCGGTTTTGTAGGTTGAACCGGCTCACAAAACAATTAAAATGAAACGAGTAGTCATTACAGGGTTGGGTGCAATAACACCTTTAGGAAACAATGTAAACGATTTCTGGAAAAACATAGTTGCCGGAAAGAACGGGGTGGGACCCATCACTAAATTCAATGCAGATAAATTTAAAACACAATTTGCCTGTGAGGTAAAAGACTTCGATGCCGAAGCTTACATGGATAAAAAAGAACTTAAAAAGTTCGATTTATTTACCCAGTACGCCATTGCCTCTACAGATCAGGCAATCCAGGATGCAGGACTGGATTTTACAGGCATGACAGACGATCAGCTTGCAGAAGTTGGGGTAATCTGGGCAACAGGAAATGGCGGGATCGGCACTTTTGAAGGGCAACTTGAAGAATTTCATGCCGGAGATGGTACCCCGCGTTTTAGTCCTTTCTTTATTCCGAAAATGATTGTTGACATAGCAGCCGGTGCCATTTCTATACGCCATAAATTACGTGGCCCGAATTATTGTACGGTTTCTGCCTGTGCATCGTCCAATACAGCCATTATCAATGCATTCGATACCATTCGTTTGGGTAAAGCGAATGTAATGGTTACCGGTGGCTCAGAAGCAGCCCTTACAAAATCGTCTATTGGTGGTTTTAGCGCGGCTCAGGCCTTATCAAAAAGAAATGATGATCCACAAACAGCTTCCAGACCTTTCGATGCCGACAGAGACGGATTTGTGATGGGCGAAGGGGCGGGTGCCTTGATTTTAGAAGAGCTTGAACATGCTTTACAAAGGGGTGCACATATTTACGCCGAAATTGTTGGAGGCGGAATGGCTGGCGATGCTTATCATTTGACCGGAACCCCTCCGGATGGACTGGGCGCAAAATTAGGTATGCAAAAAGCCCTGGCCGATGCGGGTATTGATGCTTCGAAAATTGATTACATCAATGCACATGCAACCTCTACTGGCTTAGGCGATTTAAGCGAGCTAACTGCCATTAATACTGTATTTAAAGAGGTTCCGGTATTAATCGGAGCGAGTAAATCGCAAACCGGACACCTGTTAGGTGCTGCAGGTGCCATAGAAAGCATCATCAGCATTCTGGCCATCAGAGACAGCCTGGTGCCCGGAGTTATTAATACCGCCAAGCTGGACGAACGGATTCCGGAAAACCTGAACATTGTGCTGGGCAAAACAGTTGAGAAAGAAATTGACTATGTGCTGAACAATACCTTTGGATTTGGCGGGCATACAGCCAGTACCATCTTTAAAAAATATATTTCCGCTTAAAATTAATTAGGACAGAGGTCTAAACAACCTGCAGGTATCTGGTTATAAACCGGTTATTTGCAGGTTGTTTTTTTATGGATTTATTCCTGTATCAATACCAGCGGATCAGCCAGCTGCAGCTGGCTGCCAGATGAAACATATATAAAAGATTGGTATTTTCTTAATATATTTAACCATATTTATTTTTTGCCGGTACTGTAACATATCGGGCATTTGTTTTGTCTAAAACTAAAAAAAAACATGAAGCAACCACTTATTACCATCAAAGAAATCGGACGTAAATATGTTATCGGAACGGAAGTTATTCACGCATTAAAATCCGTTTCCTTAGACATTCAGAAAGGCGAATTTGTGGCATTAATGGGGCCTTCGGGTTCGGGGAAATCAACCCTGATGAATATTCTTGGCTGTCTGGATACTCCAAGTTCGGGTAGTTATATTTTAAATGGAACAGATGTAAGCCGCATGAGTGATGATGCACTGGCAGAAGTTCGGAACAAAGAGATCGGGTTTGTTTTTCAAACATTTAACCTTTTACCCCGCTCAACCTCACTGGATAATGTGGCTTTGCCTTTAATCTATGCCGGAAGCAGTAAAAAAGAACGCGAGGAGCGCGCCAGTAAAGCATTGGTTAATGTGGGGCTGGGTAATCGTATGGATCACAAGCCAAATGAACTTTCGGGTGGGCAACGGCAGCGTGTAGCTGTGGCAAGAGCATTGATTAACAATCCTTCTATTATTCTGGCCGATGAACCGACCGGAAACCTGGATACCAAAACCTCTATCGAAATTATGGGCCTGCTGGAAGAAATCCACAGCAAAGGAAACACCATTATCCTGGTAACGCATGAGGAAGATATTGCCCAGCATGCACACCGCATTGTGCGGATGCGGGATGGTTTAATTGAAAACGACTATGTTAATACAGAGGTTAAATCTGTTTCGCCGCGACTGCAAGCTTTAAAAGAAAGCGGAAGCGACTGGGAAAAAATCAGCTAAGCCCCGTCTGTAGATTGGTTTACAATAAATATTTTCATTTATCTGAATAACTTTTTAACTTCAAACGGAAACACGGCATGCATTGTCTCTTGTTTTACCTGATGAAACAGGAGGAGCTTGCTGATTATAAGTTAATTATATTTAAATGAAAATTTATACAAAGACCGGCGATAAGGGACAGACCTCTTTAATAGGTGGTACCAGGGTGTCTAAAGCACACCTGCGCATTGATGCTTATGGAACGGTCGACGAATTGAATGCTCACATTGGGTTAATTATGTGTCAAAATATTGATACGGATTATGTAAAAATTCTGAAGGAAATTCAGGATCGCCTGTTTACAGTAGGCGCCTCTCTGGCAGCCGACCCCGAAAAATCCAAAATGAAAATTCCGGATCTTCACGAAGCAGACATCGCTTTGCTTGAGCAGGAGATGGACAACATGAATGCAGTTTTACCAGCGCTGAAACACTTTGTATTGCCTGGTGGTAATACAGTTGTGTCTTATTGTCACCTGGCCCGGTGCGTGTGCAGGCGTGCAGAAAGACTGTGCGTAGCCCTGGCTCAGGATAGTTTTGTAGAAGAAAAAGTAACCATTTATCTGAATCGTTTAAGCGATTATTTATTTGTTTTGGCACGAAAACTGACTGCTGACTTTAATGCAGAAGAAAATATTTGGGTGCCACGTATTTAATAGTGGAAAAATAAGTTTGTTTTGCTCGTAAATTTTAATATACTTTGCGAAAAAATAAGAATAATTAATTGATAGGGAATATGTATTGGACATTAGAATTAGCATCGCACTTGGAAGACGCTCCATGGCCTGCAACTAAAGACGAATTAATCGATTATGGAATCCGTTCTGGCGCGCCGGTAGAAGTTATAGAAAACCTACAGGCACTTGAAGACGACGGTGAGCCATATGAAACGATTGAAGAGATTTGGCCAGATTATCCGACAAAAGAAGATTTCTTCTTTAATGAGGATGAATATTAAAAAGAAAAACCCTTCTGCAACCCAGAAGGGTTTTTTTATGATTGAGCAGAAGCTGGAAATTTAGCAAATCAAATATCCGTATGATGAAAAATGGCCGTGTATTTTTTTGCGTCCGATTATAAAAAATCGGTTTTACAAGCATGGCTTACGCACGGCAATTGGACAAGGCCGGAGCACCCGCTATGCTAACAGGGAATAAAGAATTTATTCCCGATTGCGGTATGTTATACCCATTGGCACGCATTCAGGCGGTACAGGTTTCCATACAGCAGGCATCTATCGTTTTAAAAAATGCACTGTTTTCAAAATAAACCTTGCTTTTTGAGTCTTAAAAACGCCGGTGTTCGTTACGAACCGGCTTTTTTTATTTGTAACCCTTTTTGTTAAGAAGGGTTTACAGGTAATCTTTTAAGCTGCAGGAGTGCTTTAAAAGTGTGTAAGTAAATGCTTTACAGTCTGCTTGTTTGTGTAGTCTGTTGTTGCTTTTTACTTATTTTCTAAACAAAAAATAGATCCTGCCTGTTAATACTTTGAACTAAAAAAAAATTAACAATGGGAAATTTATTGTATCTGATCGCTGTAGTATTGGTAATACTATGGATCATAGGTTTTGTATTTCACGGGTTTGGTGATGTGGGTGGATTAATACACATATTGCTGGTTATTGCTGTCATTGCCATCCTGCTTAAGCTGATCGGACGGGCAGCATAATAATGAATAGGGCAGTTACCTTACCTGTCTGAATTTTTATCCTAACATTCATTATAAGCGCCGACTGAGCCGAAGCAGCTTAGTTGATTAAGAGCGGACCCGCTCGGTCGGTGGTTTATATAAAGCCGGATAAAAAGAAATGAAAGAAGTTACCTGTTGGCTGATTGTTTATTCCCTGTTTTTGAGAATGAGCAGTTCCGCAAGTTCGAGATCGATCGGATAAGTAATCTTAATATTACTGCGTTCACCTTCAACCAGGTTAATTTGCATACCTGTAGCTTCCACAACACTGGCATCGTCTGTAAAAGAAGGTGTGAAAGGCTGTTTGTAAGCCTCTTTTAATACCGAGAGGGTAAATGTTTGAGGTGTTTGCACCAGATACACCTCATCGCGCTTAATGGCCTGCGTATGGCCGTCTTTAAGTAAACGTACGCTGTCGCTCGATTGGACGGCGGCAACAACACTTTGCGTGTTTTCTGCTTCGCGGTAACACTGGTCAATAAGCTTTTGTGTAACCAGCGGGCGTACAGCATCGTGTATGGCTACCAGACCGGGTTCAAGCAGGCTGTTTACGGCATTCTGAACCGAATGAAATCGTTCGGCACCACCTGCAATAATTTGATGGGGAATATTGAAATTGAATTCTTTACATAAACGTGCCCAGTAATTGTGCTGTTCCTCGTTTAAAACCACTATTATCTGGGGTTGGGCTTCACTCTGGGCAAAAGCTTTGATGGTGTGCATCAGAACCGGCAGGTTGTGCAGCAGCAGAAACTGTTTGGGTGTTTCGGTGCGCATTCTGTTTCCGGAACCACCTGCAACAATAATGGCGTAATGTTTCATAGCGAAAGGATAAAAAAAAAACTACCCGATGCCTGTAGGGATCGGGTAGCGGTTTCTTTTGGTCATCTTTTAGATGATCAGCATGGCATCGCCATAGCTGTAGAATTTATATTTTTCTTTTACGGCAACTTCGTAAGCATTCATTACGTTTTCGTAACCGCCAAAAGCACTGATCATCATCAATAAAGTCGATTCTGGTGTATGGAAATTGGTAATCATCGAATTTGCAATACTGAAATCGTAAGGCGGGAAGATGAATTTACTTGTCCAGTCGTTAGCAGCTTTTAATGTACGGTTTGCAGATACTGCCGACTCAATGGCACGCATAGAAGTAGTACCTACTGCGCAGATTTTTCTTTTTTCTTCCAGTGCCTTGTTTACAATGTTGGCATCTTTAGCCTCAATAATAAACTGCTCAGAATCCATTTTGTGCTTGGTTAAATCTTCTACCTCTACGGTTCTGAATGTACCAAGACCTACGTGTAAGGTTACCTCTGCAAAGTTAATGCCTTTCAGCTCAAGACGTTTCATCAATTCGCGGCTAAAGTGTAAACCGGCAGTCGGAGCTGCAACGGCACCTTCGTGTTTCGCAAATATGGTTTGATAACGTTCTTTATCCTCTGCAGTTGCTTTACGTTTGATGTATTTAGGCAGTGGAGTTTCACCTAAAATTTCAACGTTTCTTCTGAACTCTTCGTCTGTACCTTCAAATAAAAAGCGGATGGTACGTCCACGTGAAGTTGTGTTGTCTACAACTTCTGCTACGAGCAGGTCATCATCGCCAAAATATAGCTTGTTACCTACACGGATTTTACGTGCCGGATCTACCAATACATCCCATAAACGAAGTTCTTTATTTAATTCACGCAATAAAAAAACTTCAATTGTAGCACCTGTTTTTTCCTTATTGCCATATAAACGGGCTGGAAAAACTTTGGTGTTGTTTAAAATCATTACATCCTGGTCGTCAAAATAACCTAAAATGTCTTTAAAAATTTTATGCTCAATTTTACCGCTGTCTTTATGTAAAACCATTAAACGGGCTTCGTCGCGCTCTTCTGAAGGATTGTGGGCAATTAACGAATCTGGTAAATTGAATTTGAATTGTGATAATTTCATTCCTGATGAATTTTTTGAGGTGCAAAAATACTAATTTAATTTTTCTTTTCGGTATTTTACAAACGCTTTTAAGTTAAACTTTGTTTTGTAGGTTTTTTTGTTAAATTTAACTGCCTTGTTTTGTGGTTTGCTTTACTTTTATTTGTTTATAAATCATTGGTTTATGTGCTTTTAAAAGGTGTTTTTATTAATTTGAATGCTTTTTCAGCTTGATAAATAACCTGTAACACAAATCTGGCACTAAAATAAAATTGTTTTTATAATGCGCTGTAACCTTTTTAAGTGCACGGTGTCTAAACGTTAATTATGATCATTTTTAGACTAATCGGTGAGAGTTTTCGTTTTGCATTCGATGCATTGCGTCAGAATAAATTACGTACCATGTTATCGCTTCTGGCCATAACCATCGGTATATTCGTTATTATCTTCGTGTTTTCGGGCGTAGATACTTTTCGTAATAAGCTGCAGTCGAGCGTTGATAAGCTGGGCTCCAACACCATTTATGTACAAAAATGGCCCTGGATGTTTGGCGATTATCCCTGGTGGAAATATATAAACCGCCCGGAGCCTTCTGTACGCGATTTTAATGCATTGAGAGACCGCATGGAAAATGCAGCCGGTATTACCTTTGAAGTTTCAACCGGAAACAGAACCATTAAATACAGAAGTGGTTCGGTAGAAGGGATTTCTGTTTCTGCAGCTTCGCACGATTTTAATAAAACCTGGAACTTTGAGCTGCAGGCTGGTCGCTATTTTACCGAAAGCGAGAGCAAGTCGGGAACGCCTGTCTGTTTGATGGGGGCCGATATTGCCAGCGGACTTTTTGGTGATGAAGACCCTATAGGTAAGCAGGTACAGGTACTTGGCCGCCGTTTAACCGTTATCGGTGTATTTAAAAAGGAGGGAGAAGATATGCTGGGAACTTCTCTGGATAAAAATGTAAACATTCCGATTAATTTTGCCAAAGGTATATTCGACATAGAAAATGAACGATATAACCCACAGATTACGGTGCGTGGTACGGATAATGTTTCGCTTGAAGAAGTTGAAAGTGAACTAACCGGACTGATGCGTTCCATCCATCGCTTAAAACCAGGTCAGGAAGATGATTTTGCCCTGAATAAAACCACCATCCTGTCTAACCAGCTGAATACGATGTTCGATATGGTAAATATTGCCGGCTGGGTAATTGGGGGCTTTTCCATATTGGTTGGGGGCTTTAGTATTGCCAACATTATGTTTGTTTCTGTAAAAGAGCGAACCAACATCATTGGTATTCAGAAATCGCTGGGTGCCAAAAGATATTTTATCCTGTTCCAGTTTATTTTTGAAGCCATTTCACTTTGTATTTTAGGTGGATTACTGGGCTTATTGCTTGTATTCCTGCTGGCTCAGCTCATTGGTGCCGTTACCGATTTTCACATTGTACTGGGGCTAAAAAATATAACACTTGGTGTAGGAATTTCAGTTATAATAGGTACAATTTCAGGTTTCTGGCCAGCTTATTCTGCATCAAAACTTGATCCTGTAGAAGCGATCCGCTCATAATAAACGATTTAAATATTACCACATAAAAAAAAACTGCAACCCTTTAAGGTTGCAGTTTTTTTATGGTGTGTTTTATAACTTAGTTTAACTTAGCCAATGCAGCTGCGATTTGGGCTACAGCTTTTTTTAGCTGATCTTCTGAAGCTGCATAAGAAATACGGATGCAGTTTTCATTTCCGAAAGCTTCGCCGGTTACGGTGCTTACATGTGCTTCATTTAATAAGAATAAACTCAGGTCTTCGGCATTCAGAATTGTTTTTCCCTCAAAGCTTTTTCCGAAAAAGCTTTTCACTTCCGGGAAGAAATAAAAAGCACCGTCAGGCAGGTTTACGTGTAAGCCTGGTACTTCTTTTAAAAGGCCATAAACAAGATCGCGGCGTTTTCTGAATTCGGCTTTCATTTGGTTTACACTTTCCAATCCGTCGTTGTAGGCCGCCAGTGCAGCCCGTTGTGAGATGGAAGAAGTACCCGAAGTAATCTGTCCCTGTAATTTATCGCAAGCTTGTGCAATTTCTTTGCTCGATACCGAATAACCTACGCGCCATCCGGTCATTGCATACGCTTTAGAAAAACCATTGATGATGATTACGCGATCTTTAATGCTGCTAAATGAAGCAATAGAGGCATGTTCTTCTACAAAATTAATATGCTCATAAATCTCATCAGAAAGAATGAGGATTTCCGGATGTTTCTCAAATACCTTTACCAACGCAGCCAGTTCTTCTTTGCTGTATACAGAACCTGTAGGGTTGCAGGGCGAAGAAAACATGAATAATTTGGTTTTTGGTGTAATGGCTGCTTCAAGTTCGGCAGCAGTAATTTTGAAATTGTTTTCAACGGTGGCGTTGATGAAAACAGACTTGCCTTCTGCCAGCTTAATCATTTCAGAATACGAAACCCAGTAAGGTGTTGGTACAATAACCTCGTCGCCCGGGTTAATTAAACATAAAACGGCATTGGCCAAACTTTGTTTGGCGCCTGTAGAAACAACAATCTGATCAATCTCATAATCCAGGCCATTTTCTTCCTTTAATTTTTTTACAATCGCCTTTCTAAGATCCGGGTAACCCGAAACAGGAGTATAGTAGGAATAATTTTCGTCGATGGCCTTTTTTGCAGCCTCCTTAACGTTTTCGGGCGTGAAAAAATCTGGCTCACCAAAGCTTAAATTGATAATGTCAATGCCTTTGGCTGATAATTCACGGCCCAGTTTGGCCATTTTAATGGTTTGTGATTCTGATAAGTTGTTGATTCTGTCTGATAAAATGCTCATGGTTAA
>JASLGV010000008.1 GCA_030149995.1 Pedobacter sp. | reverse complement strand
CTTCCAGTTTACCTACGTTTTCAATAGCGGCTTCAATATCTTTAATTGGCCTGCCAATACGTTTCAAACCTTTCTGAAGCATACGCGACAGGGGAGAGTTGCTGTTTCTAAGCAGAGCCATGGCACCATCTAAATTACCCGAGTGGATATATTGTCTGATCTGGATCATCAGATTGGAACCGTCTTTGGTTGATTTTTTTATGGTTAAATAACGTTCAACAAAAATAATAAGTGCTAAAAAAGCCAAAAATGCCAGTGGGATCATTACCCAGCCACCTTTAAACAGTAAATCAATAAAGTGAAGTTCCGGAGCCGGTGTACTTAAATTTGAATTAACAGCGTTGGCTGTGTCTTGTAGTGCCGTATCTTGTATGGTTAATAAAGTAATCATTATGGTGTTGTGTTTATTTGTTGTACGTAAAATCCGCTTCCTTTAAGTTTCTTTTGTAAAATTGGCGCTTGCTCTTTTGCTTCCTGTTCCGTTTTAAACGTTGCAATACTTATTTTTTTCCAGGGGCCCGGCATTTCTGCTATTTTGGCATTGTAGCCTAATTTTTTCATTTCGGCAATGTAAATTTCTGCTTTTTCTGTTGTTCTGTAGGCCGCAACAATCACTTCGTAAGTTGTAACAGCTGGTTTTACAGGTTGTGCAGGTGTGGTGGTTGCCGGGGTTACTTTTTGCATAGTAGCTATGCTTGTATTAAGTGTATCTGTTTTGGGTGCTACCTGGTTTGCTTTTAAGATGCTATCGGTTTTGGCAATAGAATCATTTTTCAAACGTATACTATCGGTTTTTATTTTAGCCGAATCGATTAAGGCAAGCTCTTTTACAGGTTCCGGTTGTTTCTGACCAAACCATTCTGGTTTAACATAATAAGCCAGTGCTGCCAGAATCAAAAGGATCAGGATGCCAATAACCACTTTGATCCAGGTGTTGCTTCCTGTTTCTGTCTCCGGCTCATGACCAAAACGATTCGGATGTTCTGCATGCTGTTCTTTTATAAAATCAGGTGCTGCTGTAACCTCCGGAGCTTTGGTAAATGAATCGTTCAGGTTAATGTATTTTTTAACCGGCGGTGTTTCAGATTCTGGTGTATGGCCAAAACGCTCAGGATGTTGCTGATGTTGTTCAACTACTGAAGAAGGCACTTCTGCTTGTACAGCAGGTTTTTCTGTAGCTTGCAAAGTGTTTTTTAAGTCGTCTTTAACTTCATCCAGCTCCACATTTTCAACCTCCGGAACAGAGGTGTTTTGTATCGTTTCTATGTTCGTTGTACGCGGCGCTTCTTCCACTTCTGTATGGGTGGCAGACCAGATCGCTGTATCTTCTGCCGGTTGCGAATCGTGGGTTTCCGTTTCATCAACAGGCTTTAAGCCAAAATATTCCGATCCGTAATTAATTTCTTTCGCTGCCTCGAAGTTTAAAACACCAGGTGTTGCAGCATCGGTAAACAAACGGCCAATTCCGGTTAAAACACTTTCCTGCTCCGTTTGGATTTTCTGATGAATTTCTTCTGTAAACCTGGAAATGTAATAACCTGCACTTTCGACAGAAATCTTTCTTTTGGCTGCAATAAAGCGGGCAAAAGAATCGGCATCTGTTACCTGTGGGTTAAATTGTAAAACGTACGATGGCGGTAAAAATGATTGCTTTTCTTTATCATATCTACCCGGAAATTTTTTCTTGTAAAAGGTGCCTAAGCCGGTAATACCAACTTCTTTGCTTTGCTGCAAAAACTCTATAAGGTATGATAAGATATCCATTCGGCGTAAAATTAAGCGTTTTAAATTGATTACGGTATGTTTATGGCCACATAAAAACACCATTTCGTAATACTGATTTAAAAATGAGGCCTTTTAATTTAAGCTGTAAACAATTTAAACTGCAGCAATTATTTACTGCATAAGTTCAAATATAACAGATACAAAGATAAAAATGGCATGTTAGTTCACAAATGGCTTATGCGATATAATATTTATTTAGTGCTAACTCATTAAAAGATAAATAACAGCGTAATAAAGGATAAAATTTTAGAGGTATACGATACGGATCAGCTTGTCTGTAAAGAGAAACTTAGCAGCAAATATTTTAAGATTTATTAATATTAAAGGAATATGCTGCCTCTACCTTTGCGGGTATTAAAAACCTATATCCATTGAGTGTAACTTTACTGGCATCTTTAAAAAATGGCGACCATTCGGCTATGGAGGAAATCTACAGGCAGTACTGGGAAAACATTTTTGACACCGCTTTTAAACGTTTGGGGGATGAGGATATTGCCCAGGACATTACGCAGGAAATTTTCATATCCCTTTGGGAAAATCGCAGCAAGCTTAATATCGAACACAATTTAGATGCTTATTTATATACGGCTGTGAAGTACCGGGTTATTAATTACTTCAGATCGGTAAGTCTTAAAGATAAACAGAAAAATGCATTGCTGCAGCTGATGCAGGAAGAGGTAACAGCTGCAGCCGATACACGGCTGATCTTAAAGGATCTGAGTGAAGAACTCGACCAGGCAATTGCTACCTTACCAGAGAAAATGCAACGGGTATTCTCCATGAGCCGTAAGCAGCAAAAAACCATTCAGGAAATTGCAAACGAATTGAATGTTTCGACCCAAACGGTAAAAAATCAGC
The DNA here is from genome assembly GCA_030149995.1 of Pedobacter sp. GTDB lineage: Bacteria > Bacteroidota > Bacteroidia > Sphingobacteriales > Sphingobacteriaceae > Pedobacter. The sequence goes on along the minus strand of JASLGV010000008.1, from coordinate 12,624 downwards.
TGACCAGCGCAACCAAGTTATTGAAGAAAAACGTTTCCTATCTTGCTCTTTTGGCCTTAATGGCCGGCTTAACATAAACTTAATGCACAGATAACAAACCTGGTTGGTACTTTCTGCCATTTGAAATGACATGTATTCAAATGACAGAAGAACAGGCGAAAAAAATACTGCAAAAATATTTAGAGCAGAAAACAGATGCAACCGAAACGGAGCGTGTAGACCGGTGGTACGCGCAGGCAAATATACCATCCGATCCCCTTTCGCAGCAGAGAAAGGAGCAGATAGGCGAAGAGATGCTTTTCAATCTTCGTGAGGTCATGCTCAAAAAATCAATCGTAAAACGGTTAACCACCTTTAAAAATATTGGGCGGGTTGCTGCAGTTTTGCTGGTAACAGCTACCCTGGCTTTCTTTATAACAAACTCACAGTACTTTAAAGCTGACGAAAACCTGATTACTGTTACCACAGGTGCAACAGAAAGTAAAAAAATAAGACTGGCCGATGGTTCTGAAATTTTAATGGAACCTGCGGCACAAATTACATATCCTTCGAGCTTCAAACCAGATAGCCGCCAGGTAGTGCTGAACCGTGGTGCCGCCTTTTTTAACATTGCCCATCAAACAAAACGACCTTTTACCGTACACACAAATGCAAAAGTAGATGTGAAGGTGTTGGGAACCTCTTTCCGGATACATTCTTCTGCAAATTACATGGAGGTAGCTGTTGCAACGGGTAAGGTTGCCGTTAGCAATGCCAGCGGATTGATGGGAATTTTAACCAGGGATCAGCAACTCCGGTATAACATTCAGACTGCACATACTTCCATTCAAAAGAACATACGGCCTGTGTATGTTGACCTTGTTTTTGAAGGGGCAACGCTGCAGGAGATTGCGGGCAAAATGGAATATGTGTACAACGTTAAAATTGATGTAGATACACAGCAACTTGGCAAGCTTAAAAGTACAGCAACTTTTAACAGTAAACAGCAGCCAGAAGAAATCCTGGGCATTATCTGCACACTGCATCACCTGAAATTCAAATCATTTAACCATCAGAAAAACTTTAAAATATACAGATAATGAGCATATAAAGATTGGATGCAGACCATAATACTGATCAGATTGGTATAGGTCGTTAATCAGGAGGCCTTGTTGGTCCGGAATATTTTAAAAAGTAATTATAAAATCAAACAAATGAAAACAACCTCATACAAGAGGACACCAGCTCTTTATAAGATGATGAAATACGCATGTTTAACTTTTTCAATACTCTGCGTTTTTTGCAGCACATTGCTTGCTTCGGCAGGCATGGCTCAAAAGTTAGAGAAAAGTTCGGTTAGTATTAAGATTAATAAAGGCCGGAAAGTGACCGAAATTATTAAAGAAATTGCTGCCAGTACCGGGCTTAATTTTGTGTACAACCCAGATTTGCTGCAGCAGAAAAATGCCGTTATCAGTGGCGATTTTAAAAATGAACCTGTTGCTTCTTTACTTGATCGTATGGGAATTGATGTGGTTGAAAAGGATGGCTACCTGATTTTGAATAACATTACATTCAAGCAGGCCGACCGCATTGTAAGTGGTGTTGTAAAAGATTCGACAGGCCTGGCCCTTCCGGGGGTTTCGGTAAAAGCATTGGGTACACAAAGCGGAACCATTACCGATGCTAAAGGCGCCTTCAGAATTGAAGTAAACCCGGAAACAATTTTATCTTTCTCTATGATTGGTTATAAAACCAAAGAAGTAAAGGTAGGCGATCAGCAGGTATTAAACGTGGTTTTATCAGAAGAACATGCAACCTTATCAGATGTAGTGGTAGTAGGATATGGAACACAGAAAAAAGTTTCTTTAACAGGTGCTATCAGCATTGTTCCGCTTGATAAACTCTCTTCAAGGTCGTTAAATAGTGTTGGTGATGTACTGGCAGGAAAGTCGCCTGGTGTAATTGTAACCAACGAAGGTGGCGATCCAACTTCTACACCAAGAATCAACATTCGCGGTGCCGGTGGTATTAACGGAGAAAGTGTTTTATATGTAATTGACGGATCGATCTTTTTAGGTACTCCGCAATTAAATCCAAATGATATCGAGTCCATTTCGGTATTAAAGGATGCTTCGGCTGCCATTTACGGTGCACGTGCATCGGGCGGGGTGGTCTTAATTACGACTAAAAAAGGTAAAAATGGTAAGATGCAGATCAGCTTTGATGCAAAAGTTGGACAGCAGAGTGCCTGGAAAAAACTGGAACCACTTAACGCCCAGCAAAGGGCAGAAGTAGCGGCTACAGCGGCCAAAAATGGTGGTACGAATATATTACCGGCTTTCGATGCGGACAAATATCCCGATGGTCAGGTTACCCGCACCAACTGGATGGATGAGGTATTCAGAACAGGTCTGTTACAGGATTACAATACAGCCATTAACGGTGGTTCTGAAAAATCTAATTTCTACCTGAGTTTTAATTACCGCAAGGCCGAAGGTATTGTACTCAATACTCAAACACAGCGATATAATTTCAGGGTTAATTCCGACCATGCGATAACCCCCTGGTTAAAAGTTGGCGAAAACTTATCATACAGCAACACCAACGGAAACGGCGCCAATACCAGCAGTGATTATACCGGTGCATTGTTATCGGCGATTTATTATCCAACAAACGGCACCCCGTATAACCCGGATGGTTCTTTTGCCGGTTTACCGGGCGGTGCTTATGCCGGCGATTATGGCGATATTGTTAACCCCGTTGCCGAACTTAAAAGAATTGATGTAAATAACCCGGTTAATGTACTGGTGGTTAATCCATACGCAAATGTTTTGCTGGCAAAAGGCTTAAATTTCAGATCTAATCTGAGCATTACCAAATCCAACGCACAGTTTAAAAGCTTTACCCCTAAAAGACCTGAAGTGGGTAAGCCGGTATTAAGCAACAGTCTGGAAGAAAGAAGCGACTACGTAAACGATTTTCTGGCAGAGCAGGTATTAACTTATCAGACAACCATTAACAAGCACAGCCTTGATTTTACAGGTGGTTACTCTTTTCAAAAAACCAAAAGCAACGGACTTTATGCCTCGGGTGCAGGTTTTGATGATGAGTCGCCACAATACAGATACCTGGTCAATGCAACGGTTATTCAGCCATCATCAAGCTATTTCGATGCCAAGGCACTTTCATCTGTTTTCTTCAGAGCCAACTACAGCTATGCAGACAAATATATGTTATCGTTAATCGGTCGTAGAGATGGTTCTTCTATGCTGCCTAAAGAAAACAGGTTCAGAAATTACGGGTCGGCCTCTGCTGGTTGGGTAATCAGTAAAGAAGATTTCTTAAAAGATGTATCGTGGTTAAATGAATTAAAATTACGTGGTAGTTATGGTGTATTGGGTAACCTCGGAAGTTTGTCGGCATCTGCTGTTAATCCGCTGTTAAATGCTACTCAAAGTTATTTTGGACAGACGCCAACATTACAGAATGGTTATATTCAAACCGTTCTGGCCAATAAAAACATTACCTGGGCAGAGTCTAAGCAAACCAACATCGGACTTGATCTTACGGTATTGGGTCGCCTGAGTATGGTAGCAGATTATTTTATTAAAAACACCGATAAAATGATCCTGACCAAATCACTTCCCGGTACTTCAGGATTAAGTACACAAACGGTAAATGCAGGTTTGGTAAAAGACAAGGGAATTGAACTGGGGCTTAGCTACAGCAGCGATAAGCAATCTGCCTTTACGTATTCTGTTAATGCAACGCTTACCAAAATTACCAATAAGGTAGAAAACCTGGGCCCGGGTTTACAAAACATTACCGTTGATAAAAACTTTAGAAATGAGCTGGCTCCGTTGATGATTAGTGTTGGCCAGCCACTATACAGTTATTATGTGTTAAAAACGGAAGGTATTTTCCAGAACCAGGCCGAAATTGACAATTATAAAAACTCTAAAGGGAAAAAGATTCAGCCAAATGCCAGGCCGGGTGATTTTAAATTTGCCGATTTGGACGACAGCGGTTCAATTGATGGAAACGACCGTTACTTTGCCGGCAGTGCCTATCCTAACTTTACGTACGGTTTAAGCTTTAACGCCAGTTATAAAAACTTCGATATCAATATTTTTGCGCAGGGTGTACAAGGGAATAAATTATTCAATGCCGTAAAACGTACGACATACAGCGCCAGCGGTCCTTCGTACAACAAATTGGTGGGTATTCTGGATGCATGGTCGCCACAAAATCCGGGAGGTAAAGTGCCAATCATTTCTACCTCAGATAACAACGGAAACTTTAATGCATCTGATTTTTATGTAGAAAATGGTTCTTACCTGCGCCTGCGTAATGTTACGCTGGGTTACAGTCTGCCTAAATCGCTTACCAGCAAGTTAAAAACCGGCAACGTTCGGGTATATGCTACGGCAAACAACTTGTTTACCATCACCAAATACACTGGATTTGATCCGGAAATTGGAATGGACAACTACGGGCTGGATGTAGGCCGTTACCCGCAGGCAAGAAGTTTTATCCTGGGATTAAGTGTGAATCTATAACTTTTAAGAAGAATGAAAACGAATATAAAATACTTTACATTGGGTGCACTGGCACTTTTTACAGCCTGTACCAAACAACTTGATATTGCACCGGAAGGGCCACCATCGGCACAAAATTTCTGGAAAACCAGAGAAGATGCCATCAAGGCTGAAGCAGGTATGTACACTAACTACAACCAGGAAGATTATTACGGCAGGGGAATGTTCTGGTTTATCAACGCCAGCGACGATATGGTAACGGGCAGAAATAAACCGGAAGGCGATAACATCAAAAACTTTAACCGCAGTTATATTGGCGGCGGATATACAGAGTCGCAGTGGAGCATGCGTTATGCCATTATAAAAAGGGCAAACGATATTATTGAGCACGTTCCGGGCATTCCTATGGATGAAGCTTTGAAAAAACAAATTATTGGAGATGCTTATTTTAATGCCGGACTGGTTTATTTTCAGCTGGCGGCTAATTACGGAAATGATAAAGCAGGGGTTCCCATTGTAACGCCAGAAAGCGATCCGGCTTTACCGGTTGCAAGAGCAAAAAATGTAAATGAAAATTACGACTACATTATTCAGTTGCTCTTAAAAGCTGCCGATAATCTGCCTTACTTTTCAGATATGAAAGCAGGTGATTACGGAAAGGCACATAAAACAGCTGCCTGGTCGTATCTTTCAAAAGTATACCTGTACAAAAAGGATTATGCAAATGCTGCAAAATATGCAGATATGGTTATTAATTCGGGTAAGCATGGTTTACTCGATAATTTTACCGATGTGTTCAAAGCTGCCAACAACTGGTCTAAAGAATACATCTGGTCGGTTGTTTGTACACCTAATGGCGGAGGTACCGGCTGGGGTAGTAAATTGCCAGGTGTAATGTTAACCAATAAGGCCTGGGGGATTTATAACGGCTGGGGCTACTACCTGCCAACCAAAGAATTATACGATTCTTTTGAGGCTGGCGATTTACGCCGCGAAGCCACCATTTTAAAAACAGGAGATAAGTTTATGTTTTTTGGTGCAGAACGCAGCTTTACCAAAGATGCGGGCGCTACCTCTGATTATCAGTTTAAAAAATACATGGAGCCTTTTAGCTATAATGATCCAATTCCTTTGCACGTAAATCCAGATGGAGACAATGGTACAACAGATTTAAACGTACCGTTGATGCGTTATGCAGAAGTGTTGCTGATTAAAGCAGAAGCGGCCATTATGTTAAATGGTGCAGGTGCCGGTGATACGGAGTTAAACAAGATTCGGGTAAGAGCAGGTTTGGGGAGCAAAAGCGGAATGGACTTAAGCGATCTGAAACGCGAGCGCCGCAATGAGCTGGCAGGAGAGTGGGCAGACCGTCACCGCGATCTGGTAAGATGGGGCGATGCGCAGGCTGCTTATGCCAAGCCGTTGCACGATTCGGCTGGAAACATAATCTGGCCTGCAAGAAATTTCAATCCGCAGGTACACGATGTTTGGGCCGTTCCGCAAAGAGAAATAGATAACAGTTCGGGGGTTATTAAACAAAATGCAGGATGGTAAAAAAAATATGGATGAGCTGTATAGTGCTGACCTTCGGGTCGGCACTGTTCAGTGCATCAGCTCAAACGATTTTAACGCCCAACCGTGGCCATAGCCACAACGACTACCAACAAAAAATACCTTTGCTAACGGCCTATTATGCCGGAATGGGCTCGATCGAAGCCGACGTTTTTTTAAGAAATGATACCTTGTATGTAGCGCACGAAAGCGGCGAAATTAAACCAGGTTTCACCTTGCAGAAAACCTATCTGGCTCCTTTAGCTGCTTTTTACCGTGCCAACGGAAATCATCCGTATAAAAACCCGGACTTAAAGCTGCAACTGGTAATCGATGTGAAGGAGGATTACAAACATGTGTTGCCACAGCTGTTAAAAGAACTGCAACCTTACAAAGAGATCTTCGACTTTGCCCAGAATCCACAGGCCATTCGCATTACCATTAGTGGCGATGTGCCGCCACCGGCCGATTTTAAGGATTATCCGGTACAATTCTCATTTGATGGACGTCCGCATATTCCTTATACGGAAGAACAACTTAAACGGGTGGCCATGATTAGCGATGATCTTAAAAACCATACCGTTTGGAATGGAAAGGGAAATCCAACCACTACAGACGAAGCACGTTTAAAAGCGCTTATTAACAAAGTACACCAGCAGGGGAAAACCTTCCGGTTATGGGCTACACAAGACAGTCCTAATACCTGGATTGTACTCGAAAAATTAGGGGTAGACTGGATCAATACAGATGTACCGGAAAAGCTGATGGACTTTTATCTCAACAAAGATAAATTGAGTTATCAGCAGCCGGTTCCTTATCCGGTTTATACACCCAGCTACAAAACGGATGGTTTACATAAAAAGGTTAAAAATGTAATCCTGCTTATAGGCGATGGGATGGGGCTGGCACAAATTCATGCCGGCTTAATGGCCAACCACGGTAATCTGAACATTACGCAGATGCGCAACATTGGGTTTGCCCAGACCAGTGCTTCAGATGCCGGAAATACAGATTCTGCCGCTGGTGGTACCGCCCTGGCAACAGGTTCGAAGACCAATAACCGCTATATTGGTTTAGGTCCTGATAATTTAAAAAGAACCAACCTGGTTGATACGCTTGCGATCCGGGGCATTAAAAGTGCCATTATCAGCGTAGGTGATATAACGGATGCAACACCCGCTGCCTTTTATGCACACCAGCCAGACCGTTCCATGAGTCAGGAAATTGCAGCCGATTTTCTGCAAAGCAAGGCAGATATTCTAATTGGTTCCAATCAAAAAAGCTTCCTTGAAAATAAGCAGCCACAATTGGTACAGCAGCTGCGCGATAAAGGATTTAAGCTAAGCACCAGCATGGCTGATTTTAAAGCGCAGAGCGGCGGGAAGCAGCTGGTTCTTTTAGCTGATTCGGCAACACGCCCGGTTTATCAGGGTAGAGGAGACATGCTTAAGCAGGCACTTGTGCACAGTACAAAACTATTATCGAAAAATGATAAGGGCTTTTTCATCATGACAGAAGGCGCGCAAATCGATTACGGTGGTCATGTAAACAACCTGACATACGTGGTAACAGAACTGCATGATTTTGATAAAACTGTAGAAGCGGCTCTTCGTTTTGCAGATGAGGATGGGGAAACGCTTGTTGTGGTAACGGCCGATCATGAAACAGGTGGTTTAACACTTTTAGATACAGATCCTGCTAAAGGTATGATTAGAGGACATTTCAGTACGAACGACCATACGAATATTGTAGTACCTGTTTTTGCTTATGGACCTTATGCTGACCTTTTCAGGGGTACATATCAAAACAACGAGATCTTTTTTAAGATTTTAAAAGCGATTGTTGCAGGTAAAAAATAATCGGGAAAGATAATTGCCTGGTCTTATTTAATAGATCATCAGATCGCTCTGTTAAAGATTATTCGGGTATAAAAAAGTGGTATTGCATAACGCAATGCCACTTTTTTTATAGGACAGTTTGTCCTGTATGTTTTTCTGGTTTTTATACCTTAGAACGAGTAGGTAAGGCCACCAAAAATGTTAAAGCCATTTACCTGGTAATATAAGTAGCGGCTGTAATTTTTGTTTAAAATGTTATTGGCTTTGGCAAAAACAGAAAACTTATTGTTGATGCGGTAATCTGCTCCAACGCCCAGATCTACAAAACCTTTTACTGTTGTAATGGATTCTATCGATGTATTCGGAACTATGTATTCCAGTGGATTAACTGGTGCAGAAGTATAGATCTTGGCCTTTGTATCATCCTGGATGGCTACACTTGCGTTCAGGCTTAACTTCTTATTGTAGGTATAAACAAAGTTCGATCCAACTTTAAGTCCTGGTTTAAACCAGCTGTATGTTTCAGATGCCGGGCTGTAATCGTCAATATTCAGTTTACCCGTCCATTTTAAGGCGTCACTTACCTGTACCGATATTTCTCCTTCCAATCCGGTAACCTTTGTTTTACCAAAATCGTACAGTACATCAAACTTATTAAAATCAGTAAAGTTATTGGCAAATAATGGCATATCATCGATCTGCTTCATGTAAAAACGTGCTTTATAACCAAAACCCGGGCCGCCGGTACCTTTAATACCCGCACTGATGCTCAGTTTCTCTACTGTGTTTTTTACCAGGATGTTGCTGTTCAGGAATGGATTTTCATCTGTAAAGCCTTTTAAAGAGTTGCGGTTTACATCGCCTTTCAGCTCACCAAATAATTGTAAATAATCCGGAATCAGGGTGAAATCTGCCGTTACAGCCGGGAATAATTTCGTGCTGCTGTAATCGCCAAACTCCTGTACAAAGTTAATTCCGGCCGTTAATTTTACACCATTTACCTGCAGGCGGATATAGGGATTTAAACGCAATAGGTTATTGCCAACACTTGTTAAGGCATCTTTTGTATTGCCAAACTCGGCTGAAGCCGCAAGCCCCAGGTTAAAAGAACTGATGCGCTTGTTTAAATAACCGCTTAATCCAATGTAATTTTCGCGTGCTTTAAATTTATCGCTCCAAACGTAACCGTTCGCTTTTAATGCATAACTCAAGGCATTTTCATCAGCCTGGTAGTTTCTGGCCAGCTCGCCCTCTGCTTCAAAGAAGGTTAAGGCTTGTTTTTCGGGATTTGGATTCAGGGTAGGTTGTTTATCATCTATCCCATAAAAATACAATCCGTTGCGTTCAAAGTTTAGTTTGCCGCTTAAGGTATGATCGTCCAGAATACTGCGGCCAAAAACACTCAGCTGCTGGCTGCTGCTGTTTTGTTTATTCAGCTTACCTTCCTGACTGAAATGTTTAAAATAACCACCCAGCTGCATACCTTCATCGCGGCCCAGGTTGATATAAGCTTCACCCAGTATGGTGGCCAGGTTTCCAAACCCACCTTTTACATAATTGTTAATCAGCTCAGTTTGTTTCTCATCAGCCAACTGCTGTGCCTGTAACTTTTTAATATCGCTGTTTAATTCCAGTTTTTTGTCGGTAATGCTGTAGCTCAGCCTGGCTTTGTAGGTTTTAACATCATTCAAATCCGGACTTCTTCTCAGCTTTACAGCTTCGGCTAAAATAGGTTTATATGGGCGAACCACTTCAACCTCTTCGCTAACCGTTGATTTTTCTTCTTTTTCGGTTTTTTTATCCTGTGCCTGCACCGTCATCAATCCGGCAGCTAAAAAAAACAGTGAACTATATATAAATTTAATCGACTTCATGTTTCTACTTCTTCTGGTTAAGTTTCTCTAATTTTTGTTTAGCTGTTGCAATGATGTTATCGGTCTTGTTGCTGTAATTATCAATGATACTTAAAAGTGTGCTTTTGGCCTGTAAAGTATCTTTCAACGCTACATAGTTATCAGATAAGAGAATAAAGGATTTGGCTACCCAGTAATCATACGAAGGCATGTTGTTGATCAGGTCGAAACATGTTTTCTGTGAGGTTTTGTAATCACCGTGATTATACTCAATAAGTGCCAGGTTGTATTTTGCTTCGGCAGCGGCTACCGTTTTGGTTTTAAGCACTACATTTTTAAGCTCTTTAACAGCCGCAGTGGTATCGCCTTTTAACAGGTACGCTTTACCGGCAAACAGACCTGAACTGTTCTTTTCTTCTTCTGATGCTTTTTCAGATTCTTTTGTCAGTTGAGCATATTTAAGCATGTCGTCTGGCATATTCAGTGCATCGTAAGCTTTCAGCAAATTGTTAATGGCATAACTGTAATGCGCTTTATAATCTGTTGTGGTTTCAAGTCTTTTCAAGTAAACGATTGCTTCGTTGTATTTCTTCTGATCTAAGAACAATTTCGAAATGCTCAGCAGTGAGCGTTCTGTATAATCACTTGTCCAGTCATTTAAAATGTATTCGTAATCTGCAATAGCCTCATCCGGGCGTTTCAGTTTTACGAGTGATTCTGCGCGGATAAACTTGGCTTCCTTATCGTGAATGGCTTTAGGGAATTTATCAAAGTAAGCATTTACAGCAGAAACAGCGCCACCGGCATCCCCTTTGAGGTACAGGTTATTGGCAGCTGCAAAAGTAATGTTGTCTTGTTCTGCATTTGAATAGTTACCCAGTGGGGTTGTACCGGCGTATGAAATGAAAGCATTGGCATCTCCTTTGTCTACATAAATGTTTTTGATAGACTCAAGTGCTTGTTTGGCTTCATCAGCACTTGGGTAATCACGGATTACTTTTTTAAACGATTCTAAGGCCGCATCGCCCTGGTCCTGGTTGTACTGCACCAAACCAATGGTTACGAGTGCTTTTGGAATGTAACTGCTGTGCGGGTATTTGGCAACCAGGCCTACCAGATCTGATTTAGATTTATCAAAATCACCTTTAGTAAAGTAAGTATAAGCTGTTTCAAATCCGGCATCGTCTGCATAATTTGAATTCGGGAACTGGCTTAACAAACTTTGCATGGTGGCAATCTTTGTATCGTATTGACCTTGTAAACCCTGGATCATTCCTTTTTGAAATAAGGCATAATCTTCGGCACTTGTTTTACGTTTAATAATGGTATTGTAGTTGGCCATGGCCTCGCTGTAATTTTTATTTACAAAGTAGGCATCTGCCAAACGGATGGTTGCATCGTTAATGGTCTTCTGGTCTTTATCGTTTCCAGCCAGGAATTTTTCGAAATAGTTGGCTGCTTTGCTGTATTTCTCATCTTCGAAAGCAGCATAAGCCAGTGCATAGTTGGCAAAATTATAAACACCTGTCTTATCGGCACCTGGCATTTTCAGGAATTGCTCAAACGTTTTGACCGACTCTCCGTATTTGCGCAGTTCGTACATCGATTCTGCTTTCCAGTAGGCCCCTAATGCAGAGATCTCATTGTCTTCAGGGAATTTTTCCGAGCGTAAAAACATCGATAAAGCATTTGGAAAGGCACGCTCATTGTAAAATTCAAGTCCGCGGAAATACGTTACCTTCTGGTAAGCTTCTCTGGCTTCGAGGGTTTTATTTGGGATGGGTTCCAGAATATCGACTGCAGCCTGGTAGTTTTTGGTGGTTAATAAAACTTCGCCCAGCAGTGTTTTGGCTTCATTTATCTTTCTTGAATTCGGGAATTGTTTCAGAAAGCTTTGTGTGGCATCCAGGGCTTGCTGATGAAACTCAAGTTCATAACTCAGCTTGGCATAATTAAGCCAGGCTTCTTCCTGTATCCCTTTATCCAGATCCAGGCGCGAAGCTCTGAAAAACGCACTTTGTGCCTTTTGCTTGTTGTTTAATTCTATAAAGGCCTTACCCAGGGTGTACATACCGTTTTGCAGGTATACATCGTCTGTATTGAGCTTTTCTAATACAGCAACAGATTCCTTGTATTTTTTATTCTGAAACAGGGAATAACCGTACTGGTATATAAACAGATTATTTTTAGTTTCCGATTTATCGGCGGCATAAAAAGCAGCGAAGTATTTTTCGGCATTTTTAAAATCAGATTTGGCAAAATAAGAAGCGGCTACCAGGCTGAGCATTTCGGGCTCAAACTGTTGTTTTGTTTTTTGCATGGCCGGAATGGCGTAGCTGATTACATCATCGTAACGCTCATCCAGGTAATACATAGAAGTAATGTAATACGGATAGCTGGCTTCGTAAGTAGGCGAGCCTTTCAGTTTCTCGAAATTTGCCAGCGCTGTTTTATACTCTTTATTCAGGTAATTAATGTAGGCAAAGTAATAAGTAGCACTTTCCTGGTAATCGTTTTTTTCTTTTTTTACCTGCTCAAACAAAGGCTCGGCTTTTTCGTAGTTTTTCAGTTCAAAATAGGCATATCCCTGTTTAAACTGGTACTCGGTACGTTGTTTACCGGAAAGTGTAGAAGGATCTGTTTTTTCAAACCATTCAAGTGCTTTCTGATAATTTTTCTGATTGAAATAAGATTTGCCTACGTGAAAATAAGCCAGTTTGGTATTCGGATTTAAGGGATAATCGCGTATAAAGGATTGAAATAGGCCTTCAGCATCGCTGTTTCCAAGTTCTAAAGCGCAAACTGCTGCATAGAATTTTGCATTCTCCTTTAATAAGGACAATTCTGCATTGCTTTCTGATT